>DASUBC010000219.1:0-9082 GCA_035763465.1 Thermomicrobiales bacterium | reverse complement strand
CCATGCTGCCGGTCAGCGTCCAGGCGTTCGTCGCCGGGTCGTAGAGTTCGGCGGTGGCCGTAATCGGCCCGTTGGCGGCGGTCGCCACGCCGCCCCAGCCGCCCACGACCAGCACCCGGCCATCAGCCAGCACGGTCGCCGTCTGGGCGTTGTAGCGCAGGAGATTCGTGGGCGCGGTCTGGCTCCACAGGCCGGTCGCGGGGTCATAGATGTCCGCCGGGGCGGAATGCGCGATGACGTTGTCGCCGGCTCGCTCGCTGCCGGCGATGAGCACGCGGCCATCGTGCAGCGCGGCGACGATGTATTGCCCGAGACGGGGGCTGGGAATCGGCCCGATCGCCTGCCAGCTATCGGTCGCCGGGTCATAGATTTCGGCGGCCTGGCCTTGCTCGCCGGCATAGGCGGTGACGAAGACGCGGCCATCGGCCAGCACCGTCGCGGTGGTCGCATTGGTGAGCGCCCGCGCCGGTGCGGTGGGGAGCCAGCTGCCAGGCATGGCGTCCGCCGCGCTGGCTGGGCTGGCGGGCGGCAGAGCGGCCAGGAACGCGCCAATGAGTCCGAGCGCGACCAGCCAGCGCGACAACCGGGTCGTGCGGGTCATCGAACCTCCTGCCGAATAGTTGCGCACCATGCCTACAGCGGCGGAGTTGGCATGACCAGAACGCGCGCAACCGTCGCTGGTTGCAACAGTGACCCCGCCAGCTTTCGATGCTGGCGGGGTCGTCGCCACAATCGCGAATTGTTCCGGTCGTGCGTCGTCAGGCGCTGGGCGGCTGATACCCCAGATCGCCGGCCTTCCGAATCGCCGCGATGCCTTCCTCAACGGTCATCAGTGGCGTTGTCCGGCACGCGGAGACCGCGCCCCCAGCATGAACCGCCAGCGAGAAGGCGGCAGCGGAGACATTGTCGGGGAGTTCCATGAAGGCGATGATGTCATAGTCGCCGAAGGCGAAATAGGTCTGCTCGAAGCGCCCCCCAAGCCGTGCGAGGACTTTGCCCACAATCTCGACGCGATTCTGGGGACTCTTGATCTGTGCCGCCCAGGCTTCCGGTGTATACGCGACCTCAAGCAAATAGTGCGCCATGGCCCTCGCTCCTTTCGCTGTGCTGGTAACCGCGCGAACACGAGGCGACATTGCCCGGCGGCGGGGAGCAGTGGCGCGGTCCGGCGCGCTTGACTGATGTTCCCGCCTGCACCACTCACTCTACGCAGCGCGCGACGCACGCGACAAGAGCGAAAATACCTATTGGTTCATCGTTTTCGCTGGCTGGCGCTGATGAGCGGCGCTAGGACGCCGCGCGCTGCTTCGGCTGATAGACGCCCGGCACCGAGCGGAATCCGATCGCCAGCCGGTTCCAGCCGTTGATCGCCACGATCGCCAGCGTCAGGTCTACCAGTTCCTTCTCCGAGAAGTGCTGCCGCGCGGCCTCGTAGACGTCGTCCGGCGCATGGGTGTGCGCGACCTCGGTCAGCGCCTCGGTCCAGGCCAGCGCGGCGCGCTCGCGGTCGGTATAGAACGGCGTCTCGTGCCAGGCGTTGAGCGCGTAGAGCCGCTGCTCGGTCTCGCCATTCGCGCGGGCGTCCTTCGAGTGCATATCGAGGCAGTAAGCGCAGCCGTTAATCTGCGAGGCGCGCATCTTCACGAGTTCGAGCAGAGATTCTTCCAGTCCACTCGCGTGAACGTACTTCTCCAGCTCATACATCGCCCGGCTGGCGCCGGGGGCTACTTTCGCATACTCCAGTCGTGGTTTCATCGTGTTCGTCTCTCCCGCGCACGTCCGCGCGTCAGGCTTCCGCCTCGCCCGCAGCGTGCCACTGATACCCCGCCGAGCGCTGCCGGCAACGCTGGCGCATATCCCCGACCGCCGCCGCTTCAGTCGTACCCGTGCCGACCACGAGCCGATGCCACTGGCCGCCCGCCGGATCAGGACGATTGCCCTGGCCCACAGCGATCCATTGGGTCGGCGCTGGCTGCTCGGTGTGATACACACAGGTTCCGTCAGCGGGCCACGCCGCGTCCCGCGCGTCCTGCGTGGCGACATCGGCCACGTTCACCACGGCCTCGGCCAGCATCACTGGTATCCTCCTACTGCTCGCGAAGGGAGGCAATATCCGCTCTCCTGGCTCCAGCCTAGCGCGCGGCGGGGCGTCTGTCGTTGCGCTGCCGCAAAGAGGGGAAATAGAGAGTGGAGAGTTGCTCGCTACCAGCATTACGCTTGCCAGCTGGCATAGCGCCACGAACAAGCAACTCTCTACCCTCTACTCGTCGCTACACCGGGCTTGGGTAGAGCGTATGGAAGGCCGGGATGTCGGCATAGAGCACGCCTTGCAGCGCGGCCAGGATCTGCCGGGTGTGGTCGAGGTCGTGGTAGGCCCATTCGATGATGTGCTCGCGCGCGGTCATTTGCCCAAAGCGGGCGCTGCGGCCGGTGCGCGCCAGTTGCGCTGGCGTCAGGTCGCGCAGCCAGGCCAGGTGCTGGGCGCGGGTCGCGCGCCAGTCCGCCAGCAGTGCCGCCACGCTGTCAAGTGGCGGCGGCGGCGTAGGCCGGGGAAACTCCGGGTTGTCTTCTTCAAGCATCAGCGCGATGCGCTTGCTGATGAGGTCGTTGACGGCGCGCATATGGGCGAGGACTTCGTACGGTGACCATTCCTCCGGCGCCGGGCGCTCGCGCAGCGCCGCTTCGGGCGCGGTGGCAAAGAGCGCGTCGAGCACCGCTGGCGTCTGAGCCATGATGCCGAGCGCGCGTTCGTAATTGTCCATTCTTTCCTCCGTTCGCACTAATCGCATCGTGCGGTCAAGTCGTGTCATGAGTATCGCATAACGAGACGGGCGTGTAGTAGGTTCTCGTCGGCTTGGCGCCTGTCTACAAGCGCGGTGCTAGACCAGCGCGCTGCCCGGCTGCCCCTCTCCGTATTATACTGAGCAGCACGCTGGCGACCCGGCGGCTTTACCCGACGACGCGATGGATGGAACGTGGTGCCGCTCGAACTCTTTCTCGATGACATCGTGCAATTGCGAAAACCGCACCCCTGTGGCAGCGACCAGTGGCGGGTTGTCCGGCTGGGCGCCGATATCGGGCTGCGCTGTCTCGGCTGCGACCGCAAAATCCTGCTGCCGCGCGGCACACTGGAGAAGCGGCTGAAACGCTTTGTCAGTCGCGGCGCAGCCCTGCCCGTTGACGCCACCACATGAGCCGTCACGTCGCCGAACCGCCCAACGCGAGCACGACACGGCCGGCCGCGCCAGGCCAGACTGCCGGGCGAGGCGGCTTCGTCGGCGTTCTGGCGAATCAGGCGTTCTTACGCCTCTGGATGGCGCAGGCGCTCTCGCAAACGGCGCAGCAAACGATCAACTTCGTGCTGCTCATCCAGGTGCGGCAGATTATTCTGGCGCGCGAAGCGGCGGTCGCCAACACCGCGATCAGCCTGCTCATCCTCTCCTTTGCCACGCCGCCAATCTTCTTCAGCGCGGTCGCGGGCGTGCTGGTAGACCGCTCGGACAAGCGCCTGATCATGGCCGGCGTCAACGCGGCCCGCGCACTCTGTATCGCGGGCTATCTGCTACTGCGCCCGAACTGGCCGCTGCTCCCTACGCTGCTGTATATCTACACGCTTTGCTTCGCGTTCTCCTCGGTCGGCCAGCTCTTTGGCCCGGCCGAAGGTTCGACCATTCCGCTGCTCGTCTCGCGTGAACAACTCATCAACGCCAACGCGCTGTTCAGCCTCACCTTTACAGGGTCGCAACTGCTGGGCTTCGTCATACTCGGGCCATTGCTCAGCAGTCTGCTCGGGTTACAGACGGTTTATATCATTGTCGTCATTCTCTATCTCTTCTGCACGACGCTGATCCTCTCGCTGCCGCGCGTGGTGTCCACCCACGTCTCGCGCGAGCAGGTCGCGAAGCGGACCATCAGCGGCGATTTGCGCGAGGTGTGGCGCTATATTGCCCGCGACACGCTGCTGCGGAAAGCGATCGCATATCTGACCGCCGCGAATTCGGCGTTTCTGATGATCGCGACTCTGGCGCCAGAATTCACGACCAGCGTCCTGCGCCTGCCCCCGGAACGCCTGGCGGCGATCGTGACCCCGGCGGGTCTGGGAATGCTCACCGGCGTGATCGCCGTCGGCCGCTTTGGCCGGCGCGTCGGCCGCGAAACGCTGATCGATCGCGCGCTGATCATCATCAGCCTGATATTGTTGACCTTTGCCGTTGTCCCGCCCACCCTGGTGCAACTCTATCCTCCCACCAGCCAGCATATCTTCACCCCGGCGACGATCATCGCGATGATCCTGGCCTATGGTCTCGGCGTCAGTAACGCGTTCATCATCGTGCCCAGCCAGACGCTGCTCCAGGAGCGTTCGACGGAGGCCAACCGGGCGCGGGTGCTCTCCGCCTTCTTCACGACCTCGAATACGGTCGCGCTCATCCCGATTCTCTTTGCCGGCGTGCTCGGCGACCTCTTCGGCGTCGTGCGCGTGCTGGCGGTGATTGCGGTGCTGGTTCTGGTGATCGGCATCATCGCCGAGCGGAGCCGCCGCAGGCGAGTAGCGAGTAAAGGGTAGAGCGTTCGTCGTCAACGGCGCCATGCTGATCTACCAGCACAGCGCCACTGACGACGAACGCTCTACCCTTTACTCGCTACTCGCTACTCGTCCACGGCGCAAATCTTGCGGTAAATTTGGGCGACTGTCCTACAGTCGCACGTTTACTCTGGTCATGGCCTCATCGTGCTAGTGAACGGGAGGGGGATGCGGGTTCAGCCCACAGCGGGGATTCGCGCATAGCCGGCGCCGGCGTCACTCCGAGTAGTGTCTTGGGCCTGCTACGCAGCGTGGGTAAACGGGGAGCATGATGACGCCTGCGGGACAACAACCAGGCCGGGTTCTTGTTGTTGAAGACGATCTGCATATCGCGGAAGTGCTGACCGACCTGCTCGAAGACGAGGGGTATCAGGTCGCGACCGGCGTCAACGGCAAGGCGCTGGCCGCCGCGCTCGACGATCCCCCAGGGCTGATTTTGCTGGACGTCATGATGCCTGGTATGGACGGCATCGAGTTTTGCCGCCGGCTCAAAGCCAACGAAGGGACTAAGGACGTGCCGGTCGTCTTCGTCACCGCAATGCCGGCCGATTTGCTCACCACTCAGCTGGCCGGCGCCAGTTACGAAGGGATTATCCGCAAACCGTTCACGATAGATGAAGTGCTCGACACGGTGCAGCGCCACCTGCCGCAGCCAAGTCGTGAGGCGTGAGTGCGTGAGTGCGTGAGCAGGTTCAGGTTGACATGGCGCCTGACTGCTGGCGCAAAGCCATCCCGACAATCTCACGACTCACGCACTCTCGCCTATGCCGTGCTTCGGGTGGTCTCGGCGTGCCAGAAGGCCAGCGCCAGCAAGATGACGCCAATCGTGATTGACGAGTCGGCGACGTTGAAGACGTAAAAGCGCAGCGTCTGCGACCAGCGCACATCAACGAAATCCACCACGTAGCCGAGTCGCGCGCGATCGATCACGTTGCCGACCGCCCCACCGAGAATCAGGCCGAAGGCGATCTGTTGCAGCAGGTGCGGCGTGCTCAACGAGCGCACCCACAGCCAGACGACCGCGACAACAGCAACCAGCACCGGCAGCCAGACCAGCGGCGTGTCCTGGAAGCGGCTGAACGCCGTGCCGGTATTACAGACATACGAAAAACCGGCGTGCGAGCCGAGAACCGGCACGAAGGCGGTGCTGCCACATGGGCCATAGCGCGCCGTGATCGCCGCTTTCGTCAGTTGATCGGCGACCACCACCACCACGGCGATCACCAGCGCGGTCGCCAGCGCGCCAGGCATACCAAACCGCTGGTGAGCCACCTTCGGTGCGGCGGGCTGGTTGGCGGCGTTGGCATCCGATTCGGCTTGCATGTTTGTTCCGTTCACATCTTACCCTGGCGCATCCATAACTGCCTGGTCCCTTCCCCAGAGTATACTCGCCAGAGGTGGCTTGCTTCACGCTACAGACGAGGCGTTAGCCGGCCAGGAGCAGCAGCCAGGCGCTCGCCGCCAGGCCGGCCAACAGACCGCAGAGCAGCAACGCCCAGCCGGGGCGCGCGGCAGCGACCCACGCCGAGGCGAGCGCGCGGCGTTTCGGCCACCACGCCGGCAGAGTGAGTGTCGCGCCGATGAGCGCGTAGGTGGCGGCGACCACCAGCCAGGATGGTTGCGGCACGGCGAAGGTGGCCCAGGGCTGCGCGCCAAGCCCTTCGACAATGAGGAGGAGCAGACGGGCTGGCAGCCAGGCGATGACGCCGCCGGCGCTCGCCAGGGGCGCGGGGAGCAGACTGACCAGCACGGCCAGCATCCCGCCGCTCATGGCCAGCGGCACCAGCGGCTCAACCAGCAGGTTGGCCGGCAAGGTCACGGTGGAGAGCCGGCCGAAGTGGTGAACGATGAGCGGCAGCGTGAAGAGTTCGGCGGCAATAGTTGCAGCCAGGCTGCTGGCGATCGCCGCCGGTACATGGCGCAGCGGGGCGCTGGCGGCAAAACGGGTCGAGCAGAGAATCAGGCCGAGTGTGGCGGCGCATGACAGCTGAAAGCCAATATCGGCCAGTGTGCCCGGCGCGACCGCCGTCATGGCGAGCGCCGCGACTGCAAGCGCCGCCAGCGCGTCCTCGCGCCGGCCCAGCAAGGCGGCCAGCAGGTAGAGGGTGCCCATGATCGCGGCGCGCAGCAGTGTCGGGCTGACGCCGACGAGCGCGGTGTAGCCCCAGATTGCGCCCAGCGAGAGCACGAGCCACCACCAGGCACGGGCGCGGCCGAAGCGCCGGCCCAGCGCCGCGCACACCCCGGCGACGAGGGCGATATTCCAGCCACTGAGCACCATCACATGCGCGGTGTTGGTGGCGGTGAAGTCCGCGTGTTCAGCCGTGGTGAGCAAGGTGTCGTCGCCGAGCAGCACGCCCGTCACCAGGCCGGCTTCTGGTGCGGGCACGACGCGCCGAACGCGCTCCTTGAGAGCTTCGCGGCTGGCGATGCGCCAGACATCGAGATCGGGCGGCTGGCCCGGCGCGAGAACGCGAACGCTGAAGGCGCGGAACTGCCCATGCAGGCCCTGGCGCGTGAGTGACGCACGCAGACCTGGCAGGCCGATTGCAGCCACGGAGCGGTAATAGCCGGTCAGTTCTACCCGGTCACCGCGCGCCACAGCAGGCGCGAACGGTAAGTCAGCGCGTACGCGCGCCGCGCCGCCCTGCCAGGCGCCATCAACTCGCACCGCGTCGAGCACGATGGTCGCCGTGACGCCGCTGTTACCCTGATCCGGCCAGTCGAGCACCTGGCCCCGGAGCGCCGTAATCTGTCCGGATGGTAAATCGGCCGGCGTCACACGAACATTGCTCGCGCGCCACGCCCCTGCCAGCGCCACCACGATCAGAAACGCGCCGCCGAGGAAGACACGCCAGCGCGCTGGATAGCGCGCCGCCAGAATCGCGAGCGCCACCAGTCCCCACAGCGCCAGCGGCCACCACCCGGTCAGTTGCTGGCCGAGCGCGATGCCGCCGAGCCAGGCCAGGCCGAGCCAGACAATCGGGAACGATGGTAAGTCGTGCGTGCGTGGGCCGTGAGTCGTGAGAGGATGCTGGCCGGCGCCGTGCCGATCTACTGACGCGGCATCGGTCCCAGGCAACTCACGACTCACAACTCACGCACGCACGACTACGGCTACTTCACCGAAAACGTCAGGGTCTCGCTCGGTGACGTCTCGCCGTTGTAGTACAGCTCGGCGGTGTACTGCCCGGCGCGGCTCGGCGTATAGGAGTAATAGCCGTGGTAGGTCGCGTCCTTTTCGAAGGTCGTCTCGCTGCCGGTGAGTTGAATCGGCGACCCATTGAGCAGCAGTTTCAGATCGACCGTCTGGCCCTTCTTGGCATTCTTCGCCGTGTAGGTGATGTACATCGTGCCGTTGACGGTGAAGTCGGTTGCGGTCTGGTCCGGCGTCTTGTCGCTCTTGATCGTCTTGGCGGTCGCGGCATCGGTCAGCCCGGAGGTAGTGTCAAACGCGCCACTCCGCGCGGCGATGAACGCGCCCACGCCGCAGGCCAGGAGCAAAACGACTATCAGGGCGGCGCAACCGGCAATCAAGGGGGTGCGCGAACGCTTCTTCTGGGCAGGCTGCACCCCGGCCGCGCCCGCGTTGTAGGCCGGGATTTGCGACTGGGCCTGAAAGTTACTCTGGGGCGGCGTATAGGGCTGCCCGGCAATCTGCGTGGCGCCGGGATCGCTGCTTCCGTACTGTGGCTGAGGTTGGGGTTGGGGCTGCGGCTGGGGTTGCGGCGTATAGCCACCGCCCGGAGCGGCGCCATAACCCGGCTGCGGGCTGGGCGTCATTGGCGGCTGAGCCGGCGTCCAGTTGCTGCCGTCGTAGCGCAGCCAGTTGCCGCTCGCACCGTCAATGGCCCAGTACGCGCCGCTGGCATCGCGCACCTGCAACGCCTGCACACGCCGGCCAAACTCGTCCGCACTGATCTGCCCATTCTGGTAGCCTTGCCGCAGCCGCGCATACTCGGCCTGCGCTTCCTCGAAGTTCACCGCCGCGCTCCTTTCGCCACCACGATCGTCATCGCCCACGCACGGGCCTCTCGCCCATACATACGTGTGGGGCGCCTCGATCGTTCATCGTTCGCGGCCAGCCACGCCGCGCTCGTCTCTTGCTGCTGACTTGCCAGTTGCCCATCCCATTGTACCATTCGAACGCGGGGCGCGGAACGGGGAACGCGGAATTAATTCTCGTCAACACCGTGCCCGTTTGCTAGCACAGCGCCGATCCACCTTGATTCCGCGTTCCCCGTTCCGCGCTCCGCGTTCAGATGGCGTAGAATCGTAAGAGCACATACGTGCGCCTGGTCACGGCGTTTTCCGGCCAGGCGCACGACGAGAGAAGGAGGGATGATGGCTACGAAGACAGCCCAGACTCAGGAGGCCGCACAGACCCGCGTTGAGCGCGACTCGCTCGGTGAGCTGCGGGTGCCTGTGAGCGCCTACTACGGCGTGCAGACGATGCGCGCGCAGGAAAACTTCCCGATCAGCGACTTGCGCTTTCCCCGG
>DASUBC010000218.1:0-3886 GCA_035763465.1 Thermomicrobiales bacterium | reverse complement strand
GGGGGTGGTGACGCGCTGGCGCAAGGGACTGCCGATTCTGCTGGGTGTCGTTGTGGTCGCCGGATTGGCGATGGGTGAAGCCTCGCCGATCTATCTGCTAGCCGCGAAAGTGCTGCCCGAGTTCGATAAGTTTCGAGGGCTGTCGCGCATCTGGTTCATCGGCCTGGTTGGTGTCGCCCTGCTGGCGGGGCTGGGGGCGGATGCGCTGTACCAGCGGATCCGGCAGGTGTCCGTGCCGGGCGCGGTTATGGCCGGCCTTGTTTGCGCGCTGCTGGTCAGCGTGACCCTGGTCCAGCTCGACCAGCCATACAACCACGTCGCGGACGCCCGCGTGGTGACGACGCCGGACCAGCTGGAACGCCAGACCGCCCTGATGGCGGGCGTGGGCCGCATCTATGGCGTGCAACGGAACTTCCAGCAGTTGAGCGCGGTGCAGCTGAACACGCCACTCGCCAACGCCTGGGATCCGCTGCTGCTTGAATCGTTCGTCAGGTATATGCAGCAGGCCGGCGGGTACACCTACTCCGGCTATCAGCTCTCCATCCCGCCGTACGAGATCTACGATCCTGGCTACGCGACCTCGCGCGATGCCCAACCCGACGGCGCCTTGCTCGGCCTGGTCAATGTTAGCGTGGTTGTCTCGCGCACACCACTGACCGACACGCGCCTGTCGCCAGCGGGCGACGTTGACGGCACCTATGTCTACCAGAATCTGGCCGACGCCGGCCCGGCATACCTGATCGCGCCTGACTCGGACGGGAGTGTGCCGCCGCCCGCGCAGGCATTTCGGCTTGATGGGAAGGTGCAGATACGGCGTCTCACCGCTGAACGCGCATCGTTTGCCTTCACCGCGCCGGCCGCCGGCTATTTCGTCGTCGCCACACCGGCGTATCCGGGTTGGACGATGCAGCTCGATGGGCACACGGTTCAGCCGGAGTTACTGGGCGGCGCGCTCCCCGCGATCAGCGTGGGTCCAGGTGCACATCAGGTGACATATAGTTATCAACCGCGCTCCGTGCAGATTGGCGCGCTGCTCACGACAATCGGTCTACTCATTGTGCTCGGCTGGCTCGCCGCCCGGCAGCGCCTGCTCGCCGCGATGCGCCTGCCGCGTTTCCACACACCGGGTCGCGAGCGCGAGCTCGTCCAGGTGTAAGTAGCGCGTAGCGTTCCTCTGGATAGGCACCGCGCCAGCAGGTAAGCACGGTGCTTCTGAGGTGTACCCCGAATAAATTCGGGGCTAGGGGCAGCGGCCACAAAGTGCCTCCGGGGACTAGAGTACGAATACTCCAGCTGCAGTCAAATCCTGGCACTCCGGCAGTGGCGAGTACTAGAAAAACCGGCCGAATGGAGTATTCGCACACTACGGGCGTAGCGCCCCGCTCCCGTGAAATCTGCCTCCCCGTTTGCGGATCACGTTTTCGCATAGTACACGCGCCGCGTGCCTACTTCCAGGAAGAAGAGCACATAGATGATCTTGAGGAAGACCGTTTCGATCGTGAAGAAATCGCCTGCAGCGCGCTAGCGGTGCCCCAAGGGGGCGCGTCCAAATACGTCGTAGCCAAACGCGTCACGGTTGCCGGCTGCCCCACGCAGCGCGAAGCGATCGGGCCTACCGGCGCGAGACTGCAGGAGACCGACGCCGCTGCCCGGCAAGTTCGCCGCCGGTACACCGTGCCCGCTCTCGCCTACGAGGCCGGACTCCTACCCGAACTCGTGGATGAACTCTTCGCCCCCGGCGCCTTCTGGTCGCCGCTGGCGGCATGTGGAATGTAAGAAGCGCATACCTGGCGCTACCGCGCGTCCTCGATCGTCGGCAGAGCGATGTGCGAGGCCCGCATCTCGTCGTGGAAGACCGTGTTTTCCGCGCGTATCCCCGCCGTCTCGGTGCCGAACTCGCCGCCCGTATTCAGATTGCGGTCATAGCGCGGGAAATCGCTACTCGTGATAGCAACCCGCAGCCGGTGCCCCGCCGCGAAGACGTAGGCGGTGGCGCCCAGATCGATCGTGAATCGGGCGACCTCGCCGGGACGCAGGAGCATCGGGGTCGCGAATGAGGTGCGGTAGCGGGCGCGAAGGATACCATCGCACAGCGAGAGCGAGCGTCCATCGGGCCAGACATCGCTCAATCGCGCCACCCAGTCGGTGTCGCGAGCCGACGACACGCCGTACAGGACAACTGTGACCGGGCCGATCACCGTCAGATTCTCTGCCAGCGGAGGCGTCGTGTAGGTCAGCATCTGCGCTTCCACGGGGCGGTGGTCCGCCGGCCCGAGTTCGGGATACCAGATAAGGCTTGGAATGGGCTCCGCCGGGTCGTAGGTGAAGGTATCGGGCGGCTCGTCCGTCTCGGGCGCGGTGAACGAGAGCGCCCCATCGTTGAGCGAGTTCGCGCTCCCGGTCGGCCCGGCGCGGAAGTACAGCGGGCGATACGTGACCTCGGGCGGCGGCCAGGTGTCGTACTCACGCCAGCGATTTGCGCCCATCACGAACAGGCGCACGGCCGGCCCGTCCAGCGCGCCGTTGTCCACACCCTGCAGCCAATAGTCGTACCAGCGGAGCCGGTCGGCGTCCAGGTCGAAGGCCGCGTCGGGGCCGAAATCGAGCGCGCCGGCCCGTTGCTCATACGGCGCGCGCGGCCCGTGAATCCACGGTCCGATAATCAGCCGCTGGGCGCGGCGGGTGGCCTCGGTGCGCCCGTGCGCCTTGATGCTGGTGAAGGCGCGCAGGGTGCCGCTGAGAAAGGCATCGAACCAGCCGCCGAGATGCGTGATCGGGGTGTCAATCTCCTGTGCCTGCGCCGCGACGCTGACCGCGCGCCAGTATGCGTCTTCGTCGATGTGCTGCAGATCCTCGAAGTACCAGTCGGCGCGCCCCTCGAGCGGCGGGCAGGAGCGAAGTGGGAGGTGCCACTGCCATTCGTCCAGCGGCCCTACCGCGCCTGCCGGGGCATCCTGCTGGAGCGCCCAGCCCCGGTGGAGCGCGAGCGCGTACGCGCCGCCCGGGAACATGAAATCCCGGTAGACATCGGCGCCCCCCATGCGGACATAGAGCGCCGTGAGATGTGGCGGCCGGGTCGGCGCCACCGCATACTGCGTGAAGCCCGAGTACGAGCCGTCCACCATACCAACCTTACCGCTCGACCAGGGCTGGGCCGCCGCCCACTCGATCGTATCGTACCCATCGGGATGCGTGCCCCAGCCATCGTCGCGCAGTGGATGCCACCGGCCCTCCGAGCCGAAGCGTCCGCGCACGTTCTGCCCCAGGAAGACGTAGCCCCGCTGCGCGAAGAACTCGCCGAGATAGCGGCAGCGATTCGTGAGTTCGTAGGCGACCCGCTCAATGATGACCGGGTAGCGGCCCCCCGCATGTGGGCGATAGAGGTCGGCGCGCAGCACCACGCCATCCCGCATGGGAATCGGCACCCCGCGCTGGATCACGACGTCATGGACGGGCGCGGAGAGTCCCTGCTGCTCCATTTGCACTCCTCCTCTACGGACGTCCCAGTATCGCCGCCTGCTGCGGCAGCGCACGCTGGCTGTCACAGGGCCGCTGCGGTGGGCTTACTGATAATAATAGCAGCCGCGCAGCCCCTGGGCGCGGCGAGATCGGACAGCGATGATGGAAACCGCGGTGCCGGAGGCGCTCCCTGCCGGGTGGGCGTGTGGACTTGGGCCAAGCAAGTCGTGCAGCGGCATGATTTCGGCGTTCACTCCATCCGCCGCATGGTCGAGATCCGCGACTAGCGACTTATCTTCCGGCGCTACCGCCCCGCGACCTTACCGCCCGGGCCGGGGATCAATCTGGCTGTCCGGCCGCTCGCCGTGGCCTTTGAGCGCTAACATCACCGGTGCCCCTAGGTTCACTATCAGGCCGGGGCTGGTTG
>DASUBC010000217.1:0-2434 GCA_035763465.1 Thermomicrobiales bacterium | reverse complement strand
GGCGTCGGGGGAGACAATCGAGCCGGCGGCGGCCGTGCCGACGAAGGCCGCGTTGTGGTACTGGCCGATCACTGTACCATCGAGTTTGTAGCCGTCCAGAATGTTGCCCGGCCCGATGCGCTTGAAGAAGGCGCTCATCTTATTGAGCTGCGCGCTCGCGCGGGCGTCGCAGTGCCAGACGGCGTCCTGCGCCAGTCGCCAGGGAATGCGCGTGGCGTCGTAGGTGTACTGGTAACTCATGCTGGTTGGGCCGCCCTGAGCGGTCGTCCAGTCGGGCAGCAACCCGGTCGCGTTGGCGGCGGTGTTGACCGCGTTCACCGCGGCGATGACGCCATAGGCGGCGTTGATGACACCGTCCCAGCGGGTGTCGCCGGTGTATTCGCGGAAAGCGCGATAGTAGCCGGTCGCGTAGTAGGACGGGTTGGTAATGTTTGAGCCACCCCAGACGTCGGTCGGCTTCAGCACCCAGGTATTTGGTTCGACCTCGTGGGTCATGATATTGCCGATGAGCTCCCGCGCGTCGGCGGTGTAGCCCCAACCGCGTGTTTTATCGGCCAGCACCAGCGCGAAGGCCATATCTTCGTCGGCGTCGGTGGCGCTATTGGCGCCGACGACGCTGCCGTCAGCGCCAATGCGCCAGTTCATCAGACCGTATTGATCGAGATGGCTCCTGGCATAGGCCCAGAGCCCGTCGAAGGTCGGCCGGTCGTTCAGCGCGACAGCCATCAACATGCCGTAGCCGATGCCCTCCGAGACACTATCGGCGCCATAGTCCGGTGTCAGCACGCGCAGATTGCCGCCTGCCCCGCTTGCAGTGAGATAGGCGCTTTTCCAGTTCGCGTAACTGGTCTGAATCTCGCTGGCTGCCGCTGCCGCATCGGGCGCGATCGGCGGCGCGCAGGCATACGCGGCAACAGTGGCGGCGCTGGCCGCCGGCACACCGGCTGGCGGCGGCGCTACGAGTAGAGCAGGCAGCAGAATGATGAAAATGACCAGACGACGAAGCACGCGCGCTCCTCATATCAGACGACTGCCGGCGATGCGCGACACGGCGAACGCAGCTGTTGAAGGCTGGCGATGATGAAGGCGCTCGGCTTAACAACGCATGACATCCAGCGTGGTCGTGGCTCCGTTGGCAGCACTATCGCCAGTCGTTGTCCTGGCGGTCAACAGAAGGGGAGAGCGTGACAGGCGCGAGATTCGGCGCGTAGTGACAGTGGACGGTGCGTTCCACTGGGGTGAGCGGGGAGGAGGCAAATGTACACCGAAGAAATCCACTTGCCGGCCGCTCGCCTACTTCGGTTCGCCGCGCCGGTCGTGATCTTACTGATCCTGCTTGCCGCAGTGCTCACGTTGCTGCCGCTGCCGACCCCCGCGCGGGTCGCCATCGGCGTGGCCGGGAGCCTCTACGTCGTCGCCGCCATCATCTTTGTCGCCATGTTGTCGCGCTTTCACATCGCTCTCGATACCGACGCGCTGACGGTCGGCAGACGCTTCCTCGTCGCCCGGCGCTACCCACTGGCGCAGATCGCCGCCTGCGCCCCGACCAACGCCCCAGTGTGGGGGGGCAATCGAGTCGAGGGCTGGCCTACCGCCCGCAGGCGGAGGGCGGGTGTGCGGTCTTGCTGCGGTTGACCGACGGAGCGCGCGTGACCATCCCCAGCGGCGCTCCCGACGCCCTCTGCGCCGCCCTGCGCGCCCGGCGCCCGGTGATCGCCGACGCAGCGGCGGACGCCAATAGTGGGCGGCCAAGCTGGAACGCCCCGCCAGGCAGCTGGCGGGCGGCGGCGGAAGCCGAGTCGCGCGCGTGGATGATCCGCTGCCCGCGCTGCGGCTACACTGCCTCGGCCTGGGACCGGGGGTGGACAATGTGGAAGGCCGCCGGCGCCAGCCGGAAGTATCTGCGCTGTCCCGATTGCGGCCGGAGTGGCTGGCACACCGTCACCCGCCAGCGCCCGCCTGCTTCCCCGCCAGCATCCTGACGCGCATCGCCAGACCAACTTATAATCGGCGAGCGAGGGCGCGGTGCGCCGTAGTTGTCTCGCGTGGAGGTACACATGCGGCTGCTGGTCACGATAAGTGGCGCCCGGATCGAGGCGATGCTAGCCCAGGTGGCCGAGCGGGTGGGGCGCGGCGCCGACGACGAGTGGCTGGCGCTGCACGTCACCGATACCCGGCCGCTGGACGAGGCTGGTCAGCTGGGCAGCGGCCTGCTCGGACGGGGCAGGCGTGCCGCCGAGATGCTGGAGCGGATTCGTGAGACGGCGGCAGCGGCGGCGGGACGCGAGCTGGCGATCGCCGATACCTGGTTGACCGAGCAGGGCGTGCGACATCGCCTGATCAGCCGCACCGGCCGCCCCGAACGAGAGATTATCGCTGCTGCCGCTGCGGAACACGCCGACCTCATCGCGCTGGGTGCCGGACTCGGCGCCGA
>DASUBC010000216.1:0-5937 GCA_035763465.1 Thermomicrobiales bacterium | reverse complement strand
GGCGGACGTGCTCGTCCTGGGGCGGGTCCTGCACGACTGGAGCGTGGACGAGCGGCGCGCGTTGCTCGCCCGGGCGTACGCGGCGCTCCCGGCGGGCGGGGCGCTGCTGGTGTACGAGACGATCCTCGACGACGCGCGGCGGGAGAACGCCTTCGGGCTGCTGATGAGCCTGAACATGCTCATCGAGACGCCGGCTGGTGCCGACTATACCCGCGCCGAGTGCGCCGGGTGGCTGCGCGAGGCGGGGTGCCGCGAGACCTACGCCGAGCACCTGCGCGGTCCCGACTCGATGGTCGTCGGCATCAAGTAGCCGCGCCCGGCCTCCGGCGGGACCAGCGAGCGCGTCGGGGGCGGCGCCAGCCCCTTCCCGCCGGGGGCGCGAGCGCCTCCGCGACGGCCCGCGGATCGCCGGTGTGCAGTTGGGTGGGCCTGATTGGCGATGATAACCGCCGCCAAACCGCCGGGGAGAGAACCCTCCTCCCGGCGGTTGTCCTCGTCAGGGCGGCGGCGCCGCGCGTGGGCAGGGCGATAAGCGCGCGCAAAAGTGTCGGGAGACTGATTGACCAGGTGTCCCCAGAAGCCATTCCAGCAGGCGAGCCCACTCTTTGCTCATGAGTAACGTGCAATTTACCGATAGGCAGCGAGGCATCTCCAACCATTGGCTCCCGCGCCCACGAAGAGGGGGCGACCGCTGACCGACAATCGTCAGACCGCCAAGGGACTCCTCGACGGCTTGACAGCGGCTGCCGTCGGCAAGGCCGGTGGCGCCGATCTGGCGCGCCCGGCGCGGCAGGTCGCGGGACCGAGGCGGAGGAATCGGGAACCTAGGGCAGTGCTGAGGAGGTTGCGGATGATCCACACTCAGGCTGCCCCGCGCTGCCTGCGACCTGGCGCGCGTTGGCCGCGCCGGGTGAACTTCAGCGTGCCGTCGTTCACCCGCCCGAGGCGCAGCGTCAGGGTGTCGAGCAGGTAGTTCTGATACATCCGCCAGGGCCGCCGCGACCCCTGGCGCGGCATCATCGGCAGCGCACGCTGCACATAGCCGGACGTGAAATCCATGACCGGCGCGGTGGTGCTGGCCTGGTCGGTCCGGCGTGGCGTGCATTGCGCGTAACCGTGGCGGTCCATGTAGTTGAGCAGCCGGCAGACGTAGCGCGAGATGAGCTCGCTTTTGAGTGTCCACGACGCGTTGGTGTAGCCGATGGCGAAGGCGAGGTTGGGGACGTCGCTGAGCATCATCCCCTTGTAGGTCATGGTCTGCGCGAGCTCCACCGGGGTGCCGTCCACGGTCAGCTGCACGCCACTCAGCAGCCGCATCACCAGGCCGGTGGCCGTGACGACGATGTCGGCGGCCAGCTCCGCGCCGGAGCGCAAGCGGATGCCGGCCGGCGTGAAGGTGGCGATGTGGTCGGTGACCACCGTGAGCTTACCCGCCCTGATGGCCGCGAAGAAGTCGCCGTCGGGCGCCAGGCAGAGCCGCTGGTCCCAGGGGTTATAGCGCGGCGTGAAGTGCGTCGCCACGTCGTAGTCAGGCCCGAGCTGCGCGCGCACGAGCTGGAGCAGGTTGTCCTTCGCCAGCGCTGGCCGGCGGCGCATCAGGGTGTAGTAGTACAGGCTCTGCAAGGCGCTTCTCCAGCGCACCAGCCCGTCCGCCAGGCGCCGGGGCAGGCGGCGGCGCAGCTGGTCCGCAGTGGCGTCCCGAGTTGGGCGGGTCACGATGTAGGTCGGAGAACGCTGGAGCATCGTCACCTGGGCGGCCTGCTCGGCCAGCGCCGGCGCCAGCGTGACTGCGGTCGCGCCGCTGCCGATAATGACCACCCGCTGGCCGTCGTAGTCCAGGTCCGCCGGCCAGTGCTGCGGATGCACAATCGTCCCGGTGAACTGCTTGACGCCGGGCCAGTCCGGCGTGTAGCCCTGTTGGTAGTCATAGTAGCCACCGCAGCAGTAGAGAAAGGCGCACGTAAGCTGCACGACATCGCCGGTTGTGCGCTCGGCTTCGACTGTCCAGCGCGCCTCGGCCGAGGACCAGGCGGCCCGGCGCACCCGGTGGCCGAAGCGGATCTGGCGGTCGATGCCGTAGACCTGCGCCGTCTTGCGGAGGTAGGCCAGGATTGCCGGGCCACCCGCGATGGCCTGCGGTTCGCGCCAGGGCCGGAACGAGTAGCCGAGCGTGTACATGTCGGAGTCGGAGCGCACGCCGGGATAGCGGAAGAGGTCCCAGGTGCCGCCGCTGGCGTCGCGAGCTTCGAGGATGGCGTAGCGCTTCCGCCGGCAGCGGGTCTGGAGGTAGTAGGCCGCGCCGATTCCCGACAGCCCGGCCCCGACAATCAGCACATCGAGGTGTTCCGTCATCGTCTACGTCCTTTCCGCGACCTGGCGCCGCGCCGGAACAGGTTGTGTTGTCCCGCCGCCTGTGAAGGGCGGAGCTGGGCTCTACCGCCGCGACCACGACGATGCGGACCGCACTGTGGACAGGGCATGCCTCCTCAGTGCGCCGCGCTGAATTGTACTGGCATATAGGATACGGCACGCAGGCGATAGCTGGATCATGTACCTGCTATCCGAAATGAACGCGTGGCGCTAATGCCGGTCACCGATCTGGCAACTGCACGGCAGGTGGCGGCACGAGGCGCTTGGCCAGGAAGATGTCCGGCTTGCCGAACCCATTCGCGTCGGGCAGTACGCCGACGATGACGAAGCCGAGCCGCTGGTAAAACGTATAGGGATGCTCGCGCAGGTTGCGGATCGCGGCGAGGTGGGCGCAGACGTCGGGATAAAGGTCCACGCCGCCCAGCGTGGTCTGCGCCGACTCGTCGTCGGCGCCGAGCCAGAGGGTGAGGCCGCCTCGCTCGCGCACGCGTGCCTCCAGGTCGGTCACCAGGGCGCGCCCGATGCCTTGCCGCCGGTGCGCGGGATCGACGACCAGGGGGTGAAGTTCCCAGACGTGACCATCGTACTGCTGGCAGGCGCTGATCCAGCCGAGGGCTGTCCCACGGTCATTGCGCGCCACCCGGCTGAGCCGGTCGGGGCCGAACGATTCCTGTACCTCCTGCCGGGCGTCCGCCATGGTGGGCCAGGCCCTGGGAGCCTGTGTGGCAAAGCCGCGGACGAGCAACGCCGCCACCTGTTGCACCGTGTCCGCCTGCTCAGGCTCGAGATCGCTGATCTGCATGGCTCCTACCCCTGTCACCTGTACAAACCGCTTATCCAGAGAATTCGGCAGTGAAGCGGCACTGCCAGACCTCGCCCCAATCCACCGGGCGCGACGCCTCCAGTAGTGAATGCGGCTAGGCGTGACCGCCAGGCTCGCGCTACGCCACCGCTGGCGCTGTCGCGGCGACACGAACGATGAATGTCGTATAGGGCGGCAGAACCAGTTCCGCCGGCAACGCCGTCTCAGTCCCCGCCAGCGGGTCGATCAGCGACCGCGTCCCCGCCACCGGAACTTCGACTGCCAGCGTCACCGGCGCCAGCCCCTCGTTGCCGAGCAGGTAGTAATGGTCGCCGCCCTTCACCACATGGCGGTAGCGGATGCCGGGGTGGTGGGGGCTGATGCCCAGGTCGCGTGCGCCGTGCCGATCGAGCGCGGCAACGAGTTCTTCCGGCGCTGCGGCGGTTGGCACGGCGTCCAGGCCGAGCGGCGCCAGCCGCGCCACCGCCGGCGCCGCTGCCCACACGACCAGGCGCCCGGCCGCCGCCAGCGTGGCAAGCGCCGCCCGCGCCTGTGGGCCGGCGCGCTCCACGGCGTCAACCAGCTCCTCGGTCGGGTCGAGGACCAGCACGGGGTAGCGCATCCCGGCAAGCCGCACGCCTTCAGCCGACACCGCCGCGTCCTCTTCGAGGCGCCGCAGTTCCAGGTAGTTGAAGTCGCGCTGATGCTGGTAGCAGACTTTCGCGGCTGCCCAGGGCAGGTGCGTGTCCGCACCGAGGATCGCCACCCGGCAGATATGCTGGCTGTCGGTGTTGAGCCAGCACAACCGCCGGCAGTAGCGCGCGAAGCGCCGGTAGTCGGACCACCAGGGGCTATGCGGGCCGACGTCGGGTGGTCGCTCGTCCCGCCGTGGGCCGCGCAGCGAGTAGTAGAAAGCGTGTGGGATGAGCAGGTTCACTCCGCGCAGGCAGCACCAGTCCACCAGCCACTTCATCTCCTGCCAGGTGAACTGGTGGCCGTAAGCGCCGAAGCACTCGTTGCTGTTGCGCCGCCGCCCCAGATGCAGCATCGCCGAGGACGAGCACTTGGCCTGGGTGGACTCCGGTCCTTCCAGCGCGCTCGGCGTGCCCGGCAGCACCCAGCGCCAGACGAGGTCCTGGCCGGGGATGTCGAAGTAGCGCTGCGCCCCCAGATAGTCACCACGAGCGGGGTGGCCGGCCAGCGCCAGCCCATGAGCCGCGCACCAGTCGTGCAGCGGGCGATACCAGGTGTCTTCGAGCCGCCGGTCAATCGCCCAGGCGTAGTCACGGCGGTGGCGCGCCGCGTCGGGTTCGTCGTCGTACCAGAGCGCCGGCAGGTGCGGCGTGAAGTCGTAGCCGAGGAGCGCGCTGACTTCGGCGAGAATCCCGGTGGTGCCCGGCCAGATGTCCCGTTCCCGGCAGCGGCCCAGCGGGTTGGGTTCGTCGGTGAAGATGGCGGCGACCGTCCGGCCGAAGTGGTCGCCGAAGGCGGCATAGTAGCGGTCGTAGACCAGCTCGATGAAGCTGGCTGTCGCCGCCGGGTTGAGGATGTCGGCGTAGGGCGGAGTGTCCTCCTCCGGACCGTCGCCGACGTAGTGCAGTCCCCGGATGACGGCGTCTACCGGGCGGTCAAGCACCGCCAGTCGCGCGCCCGTCCGCCGCGCGACGACTGCGACCAGATGTGCGTCGGGGGCGAGCGGCGGCACGTCGCCGTCGTCAAGGGTTACGCAGGCGAGACCGCGACAGCGGTGCTGGGGGTTGCGGGCGACCACCTGGCCGGAGGCGGAGCCGGAGGGGTACATGCCCTCATCGTAGAGGACGACGCGCATCCCCAGGCGCCGCGCCTCCGCAATCGCCACGCCCATGAACGCGAGCATCCGGTCCGACAGCCAGCCGATACTGCGCGGCAGGCCCAGGCGTGGGTGGAGGACAACGCCGTAGACGCCGTGCCGCGCGAAGTCGGCCAGCTGGCGGCGCAGCTCAGCCTCGTCGAGGTCGTCGTTCCAGAACCAGAACGGCAGCAGGCTGAACTCACGTCCCGGCCGCCGCAACCCGCGCACCGTAATCATCGTCCTCCTCACTCCTGCTCCACCGGAGGATAGCACGGGCGCGCGTTCCCTGTCGTGGTGGACGCGCGGGCCAGGCGCGCGGGTCTGCTCGTGCATGATTCAGCTCGGAACGCTATGCTATTGTCTGTGGCGTAGCGCATACTCACAGAGGAGGAACCGATGGCTGACACGCAGTCTGTCACCCCCACGGTCGAGAGCACGGCGAGCGATTTCGCGACCTACGGCGCGGTTCACCTCGATGTGACCGACATCGAGCGCGCGCTTGGCTTCTGGCGTGACCTGATTGGCCTGACATTACTTGGCCGGGACAGCGAGAACGTGCGCCTGGGCGCCGGTGGCCGGGAACTGATCGTCTTGCACCCGGGCGCGCGCGGACCCGTCGTGCGGGAGGCCAGCGGCCTCTACCATCTATCATTCCATCTACCGAGTCTGGCGGAGTTCGCCCGCGTCTTCGCCCGTATCGAGGCGTCGGGCTACTTTCAGTTCCCGACGGACCACGGAATGCACCTCGCCAACTACGTGGACGACCCCGATGGGATCGGACTCGAGTTTGCCTTCGAGACGCCGCCGGGCATCCGCGCAAGCTGGGGCGAGGCGCCGGGGTTCGAGCCGGCCAACGGTGGCGGTCGCCACTGGACCGGGCGCGACCCGCGCTACCTCGCCTGGCTCGCGTCACACGTTCCCGCTGACGGCGCCC
>DASUBC010000215.1:0-2482 GCA_035763465.1 Thermomicrobiales bacterium | reverse complement strand
CTGGCGATGGGCGCGATCGCCTCGGGCGGCGTGCGAATCCTGAACGAGACGGTCGTGACCAGTTTGCGGATTCCGCCGGCGACGATCGAGGAAGTTACCGCACACGAGGAGGCGGAGTTAGCACGACGCGAGCGCCAGTATCGCGACGCCCGCCCCTGGCCCAATCTCCACGGGCGCACGGTCATGCTCGTTGACGATGGATTGGCGACTGGCGCGACGATGCACGCCGCCGCCATCGCCGTGCGCCGCCAGGAACCAGCCCGCCTTATCGTCGCGGCGCCGGTTGCCGCGCTGGAAACCTGCAACGCCCTGCGCGCGGTTGTTGATGAGATCGTCTGCGCGATCACGCCCGAGCGTTTCCACGCCGTCGGCCTCTGGTACGACGATTTCGAGCAGACCACCGACGATGAGGTCCGCGAGTTGCTGGCCCGCGCCGGCCAGGCCATGCAACCAGGGACCATCGTGAAATAATCGCGCGCCAACATGGGCTTGACATTCCAATGAATCCCCGCTACCATGCCCCTGGCAAACAGAACGAGCCAAGGAGCATGGCGTTGGCGATCCTGGCCGCGATCAAAATGACGAGCATTACCACTATGCGTCCACCGGTTCGTACCGGCGGGCGCTACGGAATGCTTCTGTAGCGTCGCGGCAAACGGTCGAATCGGTGGGTGCAGAGGCGTAAGTCCTCTGCATTTTTGTTTGGCAAAGATAATAGATGTCAGGGGTGGTGCGGTGCTGGGGCTAGACCACTGGCTACTGATGAGCACCGTAACCACTATCATCTGACATCTATCATCTTCGTTATCATCTGCGAACGGAGTGAGCACATGCTCGTTATGAAGTTCGGCGGGACATCGGTCGGTGGCGGGCCACAGTTGCGCGCGGTGGCGGCAATTGTCGCGGCGCACCGGGAGGAGCGCCCGGTCGTCGTGGCGTCGGCGATGCGCGGTGTCACCGACCTGCTCTACACGGCGGCGCACGCAGCGGCACAAAGCGACCGCAAAGCCCTGCGCGCGATCCTGCGCGAGTTGCGCGAGCGACACTTCGCGGCCGTCGAGGGCGCGCTGGACGACCCGGCGGTCCGCCAGGAGGCGCACCGTGAGGTCGCGGCCAGATTGACGCAACTGCGCCGCACGCTGACCGGCGTGGCGCTGCTGGGTGAACTCAGTCCGCGCAGCCGCGACCGCATCGTCGGCTGGGGCGAGGGGTGCCTGGTGCCGATTCTCGCCGCCGTACTGCGCGAGCAGGGCGTGCCGGCGCAGGTGGTTGGCGGCGAACGGGTGGTCGTCAGCGACGATCGTTTTGGCGAGGCGAACCCCGACCTGGCCGCGACCACGACGCGCGCAAGCGCGCTGCTGCGCCCGCTCGTGGAGGCTGGCGCCGTGCCGGTCGTCAGCGGGTTCGTTGGCGCGACGCCGGCCGGTGTGCAGACGATTCTCGGCCGGGGCGCTTCGGACTACACCGCCAGCATTCTCGGTCACGCGCTCGACGCGCGCGAGGTCTGGATCTGGACCGACGTCAACGGCGTCCTGACGGCCGACCCTGGCCTTGTGCCGCACGCCCGGCCAATTCCGGCGCTCAGTTACGCCGAAGCGGCCGAACTCTCGTATTTCGGCGCGAAAGTGATTCATCCGCGCACGATGGTGCCGGCCGCGAAAAAGAACATCCCCATTCGTATCCTGAATACCTTTGAGCCTGATTTTGCCGGCACCTCGATCGCGAATTACACCGCGCCGCAAGAAGGCGTCGTGCGCGCCGTGACCTCAATCGGCAAAGCGGCGCTGATTACGGTCGAGGGCGCGGGGCTAGTCGGTGGGCCGCGCATCGTGGCGCGGGCCTGCGCCGTGCTCGCCAATTGCGATACGAACATCCTGCTCCTATCACAATCATCTTCCGAGCATAATGTCTGCTTCGTCGTGCCGGCCGCCGCCGGCGAGACGTTGCGGCGAAACCTGGAAGACGAATTCGCGGCGGAACTGGCGCGCGGCGAACTCTCCTCGGTCAGCAGCGAACCACAGGTCTGTATTCTGGCCGTGATCGGCGCCGGGATGCGCGGGATGCCCGGCGTCGCCGGCCGCGTCTTCAGCACGCTGGGCCAGCACGGCTGTAATATTCTGGCGATCGCCCAGGGCGGTTCAGAATTGAACATCTCCTGCGTTCTGGAAGCGCGCGACGAAGCGATCGCCATGCGCGCCCTGCACGACGAGTTGATCGGCGCGACGGCGCCGGTCGAGGAAGAACTGACGATTGCGGGTGGATTGGTGGCGTAACGGGCGGGTTGCAGGTTACAAGTTGACAAGTTACAGGTTCTTGCGGACCAACGCTTGCGCTTGCTAGCGAAACTCGCAACCTGTCAACCTGCAACCTGTAACTTTCGCTGAAAGCGAGGAAGAACAATGGACAATAGCGGGCGCATCCCCGTGGGGGTGCTGGCGGCGACAGGCGCGGTGGGGCAGCGGTTCGTGCAACTGCTGGCCGG
>DASUBC010000214.1:0-4402 GCA_035763465.1 Thermomicrobiales bacterium | reverse complement strand
AGTTGCACCAGCCATTCGCCGAGGTCGGTCTCGGCGACGTGGATGCCGCGCGCCTCCAGGTAATGATTGAGGCCGGTCTCCTCGCTGACCATGGACTTCGACTTGTCCACCACCCGCACACCGTGGCGGGCGCACAGTTCGACGATGTAGTGATTGGCGTCTTCGGCGCTCGTGCTCTCGTAGACGACCGCGCCGTTGCGCTCGGCGGCGGCCTTGAACTGCGCGAAATAGGTGTCCGGGTTGGCGATGACGGCGTCCTTCACCGCCGCCAGGCGGTCGCGCATCTCGGCGAACGAGCGGCCGGTGGCTTCCTCGTAGCGCGCGAACGACGCATCGCGCTGCACACGCCAGTGGCGCTGGAAGCGCAGCAATCCGGCACGCTGGCGGTCATCGCCGAGCGCCTGCTCGTACCGCTCAGCAAACGGCTCCGGCGCTTCGCCCTCGTGCGCCAGCGGGTTGCCGTCCTGATCGCGCTGGTCCGGCGGCAGCAGCGCCCGCCGCGCCGCGCGTGTGCTGCCAAACGCCGCACCCCCCACCGCGACCGCCAGGGCCACCTTGCCCCAGCCAAAGCCGCGCCGCCCTTCCCCATCCGTGATACTCATCAAACCCTCCGGTAACAGCATGTGGGCGGGTGAACCGCCAAGACGCCAAGATGTCGCCAAGCACACCAAGACGATCTTGTTTCTCTTTGCCGTGGCGATCTTGGCGTCTTGGCGGTTTTCCGGCCCTCGTTATGCGCCGAGAACGGCGATGTGTACTTCGGCCGGGCCGTGCGCGCCGACCGTCAGGCTCATCTCGATGTCGGCGGTGCGGCTGGGACCAGTGATAAAGGTAATATAGCGTGCTGGTTGCCCGCTGGCGCCGCCGATCAGGTCGTGCAGCAATGCGCCGGTCGCGTCCAGATCAGGCAGGACGGTGGTGGCGGCGAGGATGACGATATGGACTGGCGACAGCATCCGCACTAGCCGATCGGTCAGGCTGTCCGCGACGACGAGCGTGCCGGTCTCCGCGACGCCACAGACCGCTTCGCTGACGCCGACGGTTACGCCCGCGAAACTCGCCGCCGCATCATCTGCGTCAATTGTGCCGACTGTCGCGCCGTGCGCGAGGAGGCGCTCGCGCAGCGCCGACTGCGCCGTGTCCAGACCTGGCGCGATGACGACGCGGCCGGCTTCACCGGCGGATTTGTTCGCGGTCGCGAGATCGGCGGCGAGCGTGGCGACTTCATCAAGCATACTGAAGCGATGGGTCTTGACGCCCAGCGCGCCCGCGTGCGCCGCCAGCTGCTCGATCAGCCGGTCGAGCGCGGCCTCACCAGTGTGGGTCGCTGGTTCGGGATGCATGGATGCGGCCATACGCGCCAACCTCCTCCTGGCAGTCGTCCTCTCGCCCAGAGTGTAGCAGGTTCCGCTACGTAGTGAACCACCAAGACGCCACGGAGACGCCAAGAGCGCCAAGCGGATTCCGTTTATTTCTCTCGTTCTTAGCGATCTTGGCATCCGCTTGGCGTCCAGGCGGTTCAAACCGAACGGACGCACGCGGGCGTCGCGCGGCGCCGGAACCAGAGAACAATGGTGAGCACGGTGTAATAGAGTGGGTAGTAGTACAGCAGCGGCGCCCAGGCGGGCCGATTGGGCAGGGCCAGGATGAGCGCCAGGCCCAGCGCGGACCAGGGCAGGGCCAGCGCGAGGGTTAGCGATCGGAACGCGCGCGTGCGTGTGGGATAGGGATAGCGCAGCGGCACAAAGACCAGTACGCTGAGAGCCAGGATGACCGGCACGGCGATGGATTGCGGAACAGCGAATTCGTAGAGGAAGAAACCGACAATACTCCAGTAGGAGGGAAAGCCCAGGAAGAAGTCGTCATCCGTCTTCGCCGCGACTTGCGCGAAGCCGTAACAACTCGCCAGGATTGGCGCGACGGCAGCCCACGCCGGCAGGATACCGGCTCGCACCAGCAGCAGCGCGGGGATGAAGACCCAGCAGAGGTAGTCAACGATGTCGTCCAGCCGCCGGCCATCGAAGTACGGCAGCACGGCCTTGACGTTGAATGACCGGGCCAGCCAGCCATCGGTCGAGTCAATCACAATCGTGATCGCGAGCAGCAGCCAGGCCCGGCGGAAATCGCCCGCGAAAACGGCCAGCAGAGCATACGCTCCGAGAACCGCGCTGCCGGCGGTATAGAGATGGACCAGCCAGGCCAGGCTCGCGCGCTGCATCGTTGTCTTCCTTACGCCA
Source organism: Thermomicrobiales bacterium (assembly GCA_035763465.1). Classification (GTDB taxonomy): domain Bacteria; phylum Chloroflexota; class Chloroflexia; order Thermomicrobiales; family CADCWN01; genus DASUBC01. Next base: position 2,165 of record DASUBC010000214.1, on the reverse strand, counting down.
TCCGTTCAACCAGCACATTCTAGCAGTGGCCCTGCGGACATCCCCAAACAGCGTCACCGCATAGCACGAGATAGGGAACTTGTGGCATGTCTGCTGCGTTCTAGCTATGGGGGAGAAGTACCGACCAGCGGAACGAGTGGCTTGCGTGCCCTGGTCTGTGCTACACTTGATCTATCGAGCGGACAGTATGAGGAGGCCGTTAGATGCCGCTAGAAGGACTCTTACAACCAACCCACCTGATCATCATTTTGATCATCGCCGTAATTGTCTTCGGCCCATCGAAGCTGCCGGAACTCGGTGCTTCGCTTGGCAAGGGTATCCGTGAGTTCAAGAAAAGCACCCAGGAACTGACCGAAGTCAAGGAATCGGTGACATCAACGGTCACCAATGCGGTAAAACTGGAGCCGACTCGCGTCGCCGCGCCGGCCCCGCTGCCGAGTCAGCCCGAGCCGCGCCACCAGGGTCCGGTCAGCCTGCCCCGGCAAGAGATCGAGTAAACAGACGCACTCAACCTTGTCACCAGAAGAGCGATCTCTTCATAGGGGTCGCTCTTTCTCGTCCCCGCGTGCGGTCAGGGTGTGTTGGCGATCGTTAGCGAGTTGAGCATTGGCGTGAAAAAGCGTGTTGTGGCGAGTTCGTAATCACTGTAGCTGGCATTCAGCCGGAACTGCCACAACGTGTGCCCTTTCAGCGCCACGCCGAGGGTGGCATAGCAGTTTTCGTTCGTGCTGGTGAAGATGACGCCCGCCGTGGCGAAGTCCAGGCCAGCGTAGCGCGCGTGACGCAGCACATCGAGGGCCGCTTCGGGATGGGCGTGGAACTGGTCGCTGTAAAACTGGTCGCGCAACTCGTCGAGGTTGTCGGTTGCTGGCTGCCCTATGGCGCCGATCTCGACCCAGGTAGCGTTATCGAGTGGGCCAATAGCGCCGGGCGCATAGAAGTACACCTGCCCCGTATCGCTATGTGACTCATCAACCAGCCAGGTAGCTGGGTAGGCGATAGTGAAGGGCAGCCGCCCGGTGAAGACTCTGAAGCCGCTGGGGACCGCGCTGCTCGCTGGGGTCGCGCGCGTTGGCCGCGTCGCTTCGGCGCCTGCCGCGCCGCCAGTCGTCGTTGGCGTGCCGCCGGCGCTGGACTCGGGTGTTGCCGGTGAAGCGAGTTCCGTCGTGGCGGCTGGTAGCTGGATGGTCGCCGTGGCGGTTGGCAACGGGGGAGTCGCGGTGACTGCTTGCCCACCACAGCCCGCGAGGATCACGAGCACTGCGGCGGTAACGAGTGCCTGGCGCCTTGAGATGCGATCGTCTGCCCCTTGCCTGTGCGCCGCGCTGTCCGTCACGCTCTACGCCCCTTCCGCATCCTCAGCGCGCGGATCAGTGAAGAGGCCGCGATACCAGCGCGCCAGCTCGGGCGGCATCAGGCGGAGATCGCCCATCGTGCCGGACGCGAGACCGGCGAAGCGCTCGGAGTCGTTCTCGCCCATGCCGGGGAAGTTGATCGCGGGATCGCCGTACTCATACTGATGCGCCAGAAACTGCACGCGGCTGTAGCGCGGATCGGGGTTGTCGGCGGCGGCATGGACGTCGGTGCGAAACGCCCGGTTGAGTACCGGCCAGGCCGGACCATCCGGCGCACGCTCCGGATAGAAACCGGTCAGGTCGGCCCAGGCATGGGCTAGTTCATGCACCGCTGCTTCGTCTTGAACTCCTTCGAGTACGATCCGCCGCGCCCGTGGACCGTACCAGCCGCCCCCGCCAACCGCCTCGCGCAGGTTCTTCACCTCGAACTTGACACTGCCTAATACCTCGCGCGCCTCCGGTGTAAAGGGATAGCGCGCCAGGATGTCATCGCGAAAAGCCGGGCCGTTCGAGAATCGCGCGAGGGGCGCGCCAAGGGGGTAGCCTTCACCGACGGCCTGGCGTGGCGCTGCGCCGACACCGCGACCGAACAGCGCCCCGACCGTGCCCAGGAATCGCTGCCACCTACCACGATGCCGGCCGTCCGTTGCTGCCATATCCAAATCCTCTGGTGTTGCGCGCTGTCTGGCGCCCGGAGAGTACACGGCTTCGGGCTAGCTCGTGCTCGCGGAGCAGCAGGTCGCCCGTATGGCAATGATACCCGATGGGCGCACCAAGTCGGGCAGACGGGCAGTCGGGCAGTCGGGCAGT
>DASUBC010000213.1:0-2338 GCA_035763465.1 Thermomicrobiales bacterium | reverse complement strand
CTGGCCGTGCGTCCCGCCACTGTGGCGCACCAGCTTCACGCCGCCACTATGACGAACCATCCAGGCGATGCCGGTCGCGCCGTTCGCGCTGCCGGCTGGTGTCGCTGGCGCCTGCATCAGGTCGAGGGAAGCCCGAGTTAGGAGGCGAGCGCCAGCGGGCGATGTGCCATCGCCAAGCTGAAAGCGCGCGTAGCGCAGCAGATCGCGTGTGGTCGAGGCGATCCCGCCGGCCGGATGCGCGGCGCGCGCGAGCGGCCAGGGCCGCGCGACCTCCGGCACGCCATCGCGCACGATGTGGCCGACGGCGGTGCGCTCGGTAATCGCGTCGCCCGCGAAGAAGACCGACTTCGTCATCCCGAGCGGCGCGAAGATCAGGTCGCGCACCACCGCCTCGTAGGGCTGGCCGGTCAGCACTTCGATCACGCGCCCGGCGATGTAGAAGCCCGCGTTGTTATAAGACCAGACCTGGCCCAAGGGGGTCAGCTGCGGCAGTTCGACCATGCGCTCGACGATCCGCTCCAGCGCGTCGTCGCCCGCGCCGGTATCGTCGAAGTAGTCACCGACCCAGCCGCCGGTGTGGTTCAGCAGATGACGCATCGTCACGCCCGCCGCCGCGCCTTCGTCGGCCAGGCGCAGGTTTGGTAGGTAGGTGCGAACCGGCGCGTCGAGGTCGAGCTTGCCTGTCTCGACCAGCCGCATCGCGACCGTGCCGGTGAAGGTCTTGGTGATCGAACCGATCTGAAAGAGGGTATCGGTGGTGACGGGCAGCGGATTCTCGACGCTCGTCACGCCGAAACCCGCGTAGTGCTCCCGCCCCTCGTGCAGAATCCCGACCGCGACGCCGGGCACATGGTAATGCGCCATCGCCGCCGTGATCACATCGCCCAGCGCCCGCAGGTTGGCATCGGCGTCCGCGCCGATCGCCGTCTCATGCACCATGCTTACCTTCCCATCGCGCGGCAACGCGCCAGTCATCCTCATGGACGCCGGTAGTCTATGCCGCATCCGGTCGCGAGGCAAGCAAGGCTACGGCAGGTTCATTGCGCTGGGCCAGGGTGTGGCAGTGCGCCAGTCAGTGCTGGTCGAGGAGCGCCGCGAGGCGTTTGGGCGCTTGCAAGCGATAGGCGTCCACCAGGATAGCGCCGACTTCCTCCCAGTCAATGTCCCGGTCGAGGCGCATGCCGACCCAGCCTTGCGGACCAACGTAGGGCGGTACGAAAAAGCGCTCGGAATCAGCCCTGACTGGCACATCTTGAGCGCCCGGCGCGGCCTTACACCAGAGCGCCACCCGGCCGTCATCGTGATGATTGTCCATGTACATCGCGAAGGTCTTGCCGCGCATCTGAAACGCCGGCCGGCCCTCAGCCTTCTCAGTCGCCTCCGGCAGCGCCAGGCACAGCGCGCGCACCCGTTCCAGCGGTTCCTTTTGCATCAGCCGTCCTAAACTACCCACGCTCCACCAATGTCGCAACGGCCTTCGGCCACTGGTAGTCTAGGCTGACAGGCAGCGAGGGGCAACCGCAAGAGAGGTTGCAAGCTGCAAGCTATGGAATCTCAGCGGCGAAACTGCATGAGTTGGTCCCAGGTCGCCTGCCACACCTGGCGGCGTTCGGCGTCGGTCAGCGCGCGGCCCAGCGCGCGGCGCACCGCCAGCACCGCCTGGCCGGCGAGCGCGCCCCAGCTGCCTGGCTCATTGCGCTGCCAGGCAGCGACGGTCTCCGCGTGACTTTGGAACACGGCGCTGATGATCGTCGCAAGGTCGAGATCGGCGAGAGTGAGCGGCAGACTCACTGCGCTGCTGGCGCTGGTGAAGCCGCAGCGCGCGGGATCTCGAACCGGCAGGCCGGTTGCGCGCCCCGCTGACAGCACTCGCGCACTGGCTGACCAACCAGTTCGCTCACCAGCGCGCTTGCCAGGACACAAGCAGTGGGATGCTCCGGCACGACGGCTGCCAGCGGACAGCGATACCCCTGGATAACGAACAGGCCATCGGTCGCTTCACACTCCGCCAGACCGCCGAGTTCATTGAGCACGGCGGCGGCGACCTGCACCCGATCCGGCAGCGCATCGCCATCTGCCGCCTGCTGGGCCGCGAGCCGCCGCCCGACCTCGCGCAGCGCCGCTTCAAGGTCATCCTGGTTCAGCCGCGCGCCCAGCACGTCCAGCAGTTCGCGCAGTATCGCGCCATAGGCTTTGGGGAAAAGCCCCTCGCCTTCCGGCGTCAAGTGATAAGCATAGGCCGGTTTGCCCGCGCCGCGCCGCACGCCCTCCTGGCGCACGAGACCATCGCGTTCGAGCGTCGCCAGGTGCGCGCGCACCGCGTTGTCGGTCAATTCCA
>DASUBC010000212.1:0-2928 GCA_035763465.1 Thermomicrobiales bacterium | reverse complement strand
CGCGCACGTCGGCGCAATAGTGTTCCGTCGTGTCGAGCCGGACGTCCGCGATGGTGCGCGTCCAGGCGATCCGGTCTACCGCAGCGAGTTTGTCGCCCCTGGTGAAGTTCCAGGCACGCTGACCACTGTCAACCTGCCGGTGTAGTTGCTGCCGCGCTATATCTGGCGGCAGTCCCTGCACGAACCGGGCAAGGAGCGCACGGCTCTCCAGCCAACCGGCGCGTGAGTAGAGGTTGTGCTGGAGCATATAGCACGGAACCGTGAATTGATGGACGATGCCATAGGCGGGATCCTCGAACTCTCTCGCCAGCAACAGGTGAAACCGCGTTTCGCAGGTTTCGCCTGGCGGAAAGGCCGCGCCACACTGAGGACAGGTGTAGGCCATCGTGAGTCTCCGGTGGTAGGCGCGCGCCGCGCTAGCCAGCAGCCGACAGGGCGCGCAGCGCCGCCAGCGCGTCGTCCGGATTGGGCAGGCCAGGCGGATCGGGCACGTCCCAGCGATAGCTGATAACACCGTTGCGGCCGATGACGAAGACCGACCGGCGCAAGACCCCCTTCAACCCGCTCGCCGTGGTCCAGGTCAGGCCATAGCGATTGCCGAAATCGCGGTTGTAGTCGCTCAGCAGCACCAGTTCGTCGGGCAGGTTGAGCGCCATGCGCCAGGCTTCGTGCGCCCAGGTCGAGTCGGTGCTGATCGCGTAGACCTGTGCGCCGAGCGCCGTGAATTCCGCGCTGCGTTTTCCGAACTCGGAAAGTTCGTTCGTTCAACCAGGGCTGAAGTCAAACGGGTAGGTCAGCAGCACGACCGGCCCGCGCGCCAGCGCGGTCGAAAGGGTCACGGTTTCCCGTGCGCGCACGGGCAGCGTGAAGTCGGGGGCGCGCTCACCAGGATTCGGGATGGTCATCGGACCTACTCCTCAGTGCGACAGGATGCCACGAATACTGTGCGCGATCATACTGGACGGTGCACCAGCGCGCCAGCGCTCCCCGTCTGCTACTATCCGCGCGGCGCACATGCAGCGCCGCGCGGCTTATCAGGAGGGGTAGGGGTGCGGATCACGGCGGTGAAGGGCTTTCCTGTCTGGGTCGGGCAGCGTAACTGCTTTATCGTCAAGGTTGAGACTGATGCCGGAATCGCCGGCGTCGGTGAGGGCGGCATCTCTGGACGCGAACTGGCGATGCAGGGGCTGCTCGACCACGTCGCGCAATTCCTGGTCGGGATGGACCCACGCCGCATCGAGCACATCTGGCAGACCCTCTACCGGGGCGCGTACTTCGAAGGCGGCAAGATTCTCGGCGCGGTGATTTCGGCGATTGATATGGCGCTGTGGGACATTCTCGGCCAGTCGCTTGGCGTGCCGGTCTACCAGTTGCTCGGCGGCGCGGCGCGCGAGCAGGTAGAGTGCTTCGATACGCCCGGCGCGCTGACCAACGAGGCATGTGTCGAGCAGGCGGTCCGGTCGGCCAGCGCCGGCTGGCGGCACCTGCGCTTCGGTATCGGGATGGCCAGCGCCGAAGATGAAGGCCGGGTCTATGAGCCACTCGAATCGCTCGACCTGGCGGTGCGTTGGATTCACGCCGTGCGCGAAGCGGTTGGCACCGGCGTCAGTCTCTCCATTGACTTCCACCACCGCCTCTCGGTCGCGGAAGCGGCGCTCTTCTGCCAGCGTAGCGCCGGCGTTCATCTGCTGATGCTGGAGGAGCCGATCCGCGCGCAAAGCCCGCACGCCTACCGGCAGTTGCGGACGATGACCCCGGTACCATTCGCGATCGGCGAGGAGTTTTCGAGTAAGTGGGAGTTCCTGCCCTTCATCGAAGAAGGTCTGCTGAACTACGCGCGCATTGATGTGTCGAATGTTGGCGGCCTGACCGAAGCCCGCAAGGTAGCCGGCTGGTGCGAAGCCCATTACATTGACGTAATGCCGCATAACCCGCTCGGACCGGTTTGCACCGCCGCCTCGATTCACTTTTGCGCGGCGTTGAACAACTTCGCGGGCCTGGAATACCGTCCGGAAATCGCGGCCACCTACCCGCGCGATCTCTTTCCTACCATGCCCGAAATTGCCGGTGCCAGTTTTCCGCTGCCGACCGCGCCCGGCCTGGGAGTCACCTTCGATGAGACGGTAGCGGCACAGTACGCCTTCGCCTACTGGGAGGCGCCCCACCTGCGGCGGCGCGACGGCGCGTACACAAACTGGTAGCGTGCTGAACGCAACGATCGTACTTCTTGACGTCCGGATCGTTCACGCCTATGCTGAGGAGGTGATGACAATACGGGGAACGCCTCCACTAGCCAGTAATCTTGATACCGTGTACTGACGAGCGATGAGACGAAGGGCGGAGCATGATGGCGTACGATCAAGCGCCACGGCTGCTTGTCGTTGAAGACGATCCGGCTATCAGCGAGCTCGTTCGCGAATGCCTGGAAGCCGAAGGGTATGCGGTAGTGACGGCAGACGACATGGAGCAAGCCGTTGCCGCGCTAACCCAGCGCCAATATGACCTGGTATTGGCCGATGCTATTGGCGAGACTCCGCCCGCCCACCTCGATCGCTGGCACACCCTCGATCGCCTCCGCGACCTGGCCGGCGGCGCGCCGGCGATCGTCTTTACCGCGCACGGCAGTCACGACTTCGCCGAGTTCCGCGAGCACGGCTTCAGCGATCTGCTCCTGAAACCGTTTGACCTCGATGACCTCGTCGCCGTCGTCCGGCGCAATCTCACGGGGAACGCGGAACGCGGAATTAACTCGCTTCGGCACCGTGCCTGACAGTCGGCACTGCGCCGATCCAGCCTTAATTCCGCGTTCCGCGCTCCCCGTTCCCCGTTCAAATGCCTGGTTCGGTCATCGCCGCCGGATCGAGCAGTTCGTTCAGCTCGTCCTCGCTCAGGTCGGTGAGTTCGCGCGCGACTTCGCGGATGGTGCGG
>DASUBC010000211.1:0-3022 GCA_035763465.1 Thermomicrobiales bacterium | reverse complement strand
GGCATTCAGAACTCCTAGCGAGAGCCTATCTACTGCCATCATGCCAATAGAATTACACATTTTCACTATTTGTGCAATAGCGCTTGAATACGTCATTCAGTCTTTGTCAGTTGGCCGAGTAATGCCTGGTGTCACGCGCAGTAGCGTCAGTAAGAATGCTTGCATACAGTAGATTTCGATAGCGAAGGGGAGGAAGCCGACGAAGCCGAGCGGCGGCATTTCGAAGATGCGCGGGCCGAAACCGAGCGGGGGCGGCACGGTGTAGACCCAGCGGGCAGCGGCTTTGTAGTTCCAACTCTCCCAGAGCAGGCCGGTGACGACGCCGGCGGCCAGCAACGTGAGGGTCAGCGTCAGCCGGCCTTGCGTCCACTCGCCGACGAGCGAGCGCCCGCCGCGCAGATAGTTCAGCGGGTCGAGTAGCATGATGAAACCGAGCCAGACCGCGCCGAAGAGATAGCGTGCGGTAGCCTCCGGCACGAGCAGCGGGACGACCAGGCAGACCGCGCCCACAAGCATCCAGGCGTAGAGCGTCGCGCGGCGCGGCTGCCAGGGCCGGACACGTCGGTTGGCGAAGAGGCCGAACGCGCCGAGCAGGTCGGCGGTTTCCAGCACGCCGGGAAAGACGGTCGCGTAGGACCAGTAGCCGAGCAGCGATTGCGCCGCGAAGGTGCTGGGCGTGCCGGTGTAGTGCCAGTTGTGCAGGTGGAGGTTGTAGAACTCGAAGAGGAGCCAGCAGATGATGGACCAGGGCAGCATCAGCACGAATTCGCGCGGGCGGCCCCGGATCAGCGACGTGCCAACCCGCCGGCAGACGACCGCGTCGGCCAGCAGGATATAGCCCGTCCAGGCGATCGGCGTGAAGAAGACGACCACCGGCCGCCAGCGCGCCGCGAACAGCGCGCCGCCGACCAGGAGAATCGCGGCGCCGAGGAGGCCATACCAGGGGAAGACGCCGTGCGCCGCTTGACGACGGGGTGCCGTCGCGACAGTTCCTTCGTCAACCTGTGTGCCCGTTCGTGCCATGCGCCCCGCCGTCTAACTCTCGCGCGCCCGCTGATACCCTACCCACCGCACGGCCCCCTCCCGTCCCCCAATGCTGGGGGATGCCTCCGCTGGTTGGCCCATGCTGGCAGTCGCTCCAAGCGCGGTAGCCGCTATCAGTGTCCCCCATGCCTGGCGGTAGCCACCGGCGTCCCAGCACTCGCGGCAGTTTCCCCCAGCATCGGGGGGCGAGGGGGGCCAGCCGCTTCGGCCAGCACGAACTCGACGATGCGGGCGGTGTCGGTCAGGTCGTCCAGCACGAGGTCAGGCCCGCACGCCTGGAGCGCGGCGGCGCTGAACCGGCCGGTGGCGACCGCGATGGTGCGCGCGGCGCACGCCTGGCCGCAGGCGATGTCATGCGGTGTATCGCCCACGATGATGGCTTGCGCGGCCGGCACGGGCTGTCCCAGCGCCTGCTCCGCCGCCGCCAGCGCCACCGGCGGCAGATCGGCACGCTCGGTCGAGGCGTCGCCGTAGCCGCCGATGCCGCCGCCCTCGTGCGCGAATGGCGCCCAGATGCCCGCGCGGTCGAGTTTCGCCTGGGCGATGCGCCGCAGGTTGCCGGTCACCAGGCCCAGGGCCAGGTCGTGCGCCTGGAGCGCGGCCAGCAGCGCCGGCACGCCGGGCAGCACGCGCTCCACCAGCGAGGCCGGCAGCTCGCGCGCGACGTAGTCCTCCATGAACGCGAAGGCTTCCGGCAGGTGTGGCGCGCTCGCCTCGGGCGGAATGCCATACGCCGCCAGCACGGTTTGCAGGATGTAACGGTCGGTGCGGCCGGCGAGATCGGCGCGGCGCGGGTCGCCCGCCACACCGAAAAGTTCCTGGCAGGCGACGGTGATTGAGCGCGCGTGGGTCGGGTCGCCGGCCGCGAGCAGCGTGCCGTCAATGTCGAACAGGATCAGCGGCAGGCGCGGCATCCACTCCTCCATAGTTTCCCGGTTTCATTCGCCGCAGTGTAGCAGCGTCCTGAGTATTCCATAGAAGCAGTATGCGCGCCAGCGCGAGATAGTAGATGATAGATCTCAGATGATGATGGGTTATAGTCAGCACGGCGCTGATCGGAACCTACTGACATCTGACATCTATCATCTCGGAGGAAGTGATGGCGCGTATCAGCCGGGAACACTATACCTACCGCTTCGCGCCTGATGTGCCGCCAGTGGCGCGGGTGCGGCCGGGTGAGGAGATCATCTTCGAGACGTATGATGCATCCACCGGGCGCATCCGGACCAGCGCCGATGTGCATACTTACCTGCAAGTGCGCGATGTGCGCCGCGTCAATCCGGCGGCGGGACCGGTCTGGGTCGAGGGCGCGCGGCCGGGCGATGAACTGGTCGTCACGATCGAAGCGATTCGCCTGACCGACCAGGGTTACATCCGCGCGATGCCGGACGACGCGATCCTGACCGGCATCGCTGGCCCCGTCGCGGTGATCGTGCCGGTGGAGCACGGCGACACGCTGCTGTTGCCGGGTGGGCTGCGGCTGCCCGCGCGCCCGATGGTCGGCGTCATCGGCGTTGCCCCGGCCAGCGGCGACGTGCTGACCGCCGTGCCCGGCCCGATCGGCAGTAATCTTGACTGTAACCTGGTGCGGGTGGGGGCGCGCGTGCATCTGCCGGTACAGGTCGCGGGCGCGCTGCTGGCGCTCGGCGATGTCCACGCCAGCATGGGCGATGGTGAGGTCAGTGGCACCGGCGTGGAGATCAACGCCGAAGTTACCGCGCGCGTCGAGGTATTGCCGGGCGCGGCGCACGCCCGGCCCTGGATCGAGGTGGACGGCCTGATCGCGGCGACCGCCAGCGCGCCCGCGCTCACCGACGCCGTGAGTCTGGCGACCGAGGGCCTGGTGACGCTACTGATGGAGCGCCACGGCGTCTCGCGTACCGACGCCTTTCTCCTTGTCAGCGCCTACGGTGACGTGCGGATCGGCCAGGCGTGCGCGCCCGGCGGCATTGACGCGACGGTCTACGCCTGTTTCCCG
>DASUBC010000210.1:0-6888 GCA_035763465.1 Thermomicrobiales bacterium | reverse complement strand
AACTGGCCGCTCGCCCGTGCCGTGGCGCAATATGGGCAACTGGGCGTCGTGTCGGGTACAGCGCTCGACGTGATTGTGGCCCGCCGGTTGCAGGATGGTGATGACGGCGGCCATCTGCGCCGCGCGCTCGCCCACTTCCCTGATCCGGCCATGGCGCAGCGGGTACTCGACCGCTATTTCCAGGTCGCCGGCCGCCCGGCGCTCCGCGCTTATAAAGCCAAGCCGATGCCCACCATCCAGCAGCACCGGGCGCCGGTAGAGTTGACCCTGGTGGCGAACTTCGCCGAGGTCTGGCTGGCGAAAGAGGGCCACAGCGGGCTGGTCGGTATCAACCTGCTGGAGAAGATTCAACTGCCCAACCTCGCCTCGCTGTACGGCGCGCTGTTGGCCGGGGTGGACTACGTGTTGATGGGCGCGGGGATTCCGACCGAGATTCCCGGCGCGCTCGACCGGCTGGCCCGGCACGAGCCGGCCGCGCTCCGCCTGCACGTCGCGGGGGCAGAGCCAGATGACGACTATCGCGTGCGCTTTGACCCACGCCGGTATTTTCCCGACTCCGGCGCGGCGTTCAAGCGGCCGGCGTTTCTGGCGATCGTCGCCTCACAAGTGCTGGCGCAGGCATTGCTGAAGAAAGCGACCGGCCGGATCGATGGCTTTGTGGTCGAGGGGCCGACCGCAGGCGGTCATAACGCGCCGCCGCGCGGCCACTATCCGCTGAACGACCGGGGTGAACCGATCTATGGGCCGAAGGACGCAGTGGACCTGGCGAAGATACAGGCGCTGGGCGTGCCCTTCTGGCTGGCTGGTTCCTACGGCGCGCCGGAGCAGCTGCGCGCGGCGCTGGCGGCCGGCGCGGCCGGCGTGCAGGTAGGGACCGCCTTCGCCTTTTGCGTCGAATCGGGGTTGAGCGCCGCGATTAAGGCGGATGTGGTGGCGCGGGTGCGGCGCGGGGAGGCGGTCACCCTGACCGACCCGGTCGCCTCACCGACCGGCTTTCCCTTCAAGGTGGTGCAACTGCCGGGCACCAACGCCGACCCCGCGCTCTACGCGGCGCGTGAGCGGCGCTGCGACCTGGGCTACCTGCGGCACCTCTACAAGCGGCCGGACGGCACGCTGGACTATCGCTGTCCCGCCGAGCCGGTCGAAGACTATGTGGCGAAAGGCGGCGACCGCGCGGACACCGTGGGGCGCAAGTGCCTGTGTAATGGCCTGCTGGCGAATATTGGCCTGCCGCAGTGGAGCCACGGCGAACTCGAGCGGCCACTCGTGACCGCCGGGGACGATCTGGCTGCCATCACACGCTTCCTGCCGCCCGGCGCCGAGACGTACACCGCCGCCGACGTCCTCCGCGGCTTACTGGCCCCACTCGCAGCGGACGCGCCGGGCGCGAGAATGGCATCGCCCGCCTGACTGGCGTGTATGCTGCCGTCACCGCGCATCGCGTCCAGCGGCACGGCGTCGGCTATACTGCCGGGGTCGCGGTGCCGCTGTGGGCGAAGGGTTGAGTCAGGCGGTGGTCAGTCAGGAGCGCGACTGGTGAGTGAGGAAGCGGCAACCTGGCGACTGGCCGGTCATGCGGTGCGGGTGACGCAGCTGGACCGGCTGGTCTGGCCGGACGCACAGGTGACGAAAGGCGAGCTGCTGCGGTATTACCGCGACCTGGCGCCGGTGCTGCTGCCCTATTTTCGTGACCGCCCGGTGACGTTGCGCGTCTGGCCGTCTGGCCTGGCGGGGCCAAACTTCTACCAGCGCGACCGGCCCGATCAGGCGCCGCGTTGGCTCCGCAGCACGGCATATCACCCTGCCACCGCCGACCACGTCACCCAGCTGCCGCTCATTGACGACGCGGCCGGGCTGATCTGGTGTGCGAATGCGGGCAGCATTGAGTTTCACCTGTGGAGCGCCCGCCTGCCCGACCTCACCCGGCCCGATCAGTTGATAGTAGACCTCGATCCGGGCGACGAAGCGCCGTTCGCGGCGGTTCTCCGCGCGGCGGTGCGGCTCCATGAGGCGCTTGGCGAACTGGGCCTGCGCTGCTACGCCAAGACGAGCGGCGGGCGCGGGTTGCATGTCTACCTGCCGCTGGCGCCGGAACAGCCGTATGAGGAGGTGCGCGGCTGGGTCCGCACGCTGGCCCGGCAGCTGGCCGACCAGCATCCCGATCTCATCGCCCTTGCTCGTGGCGCAACACATCAAGGCCGCCTGGTAACGATTGATTACGCGCAAAATAGTCGCGGACGAAACACTGCCGCGCCGTATACCCTGCGCGCCCGGCCAGGTGCGCCGGTCTCGACGCCGGTGAGCTGGACCGAGGTTGCGGAGGCGGCCTTTGTGCCCGCCGACCTGACGCTGCACACCGTTCCCGCACGGGTGCAGCGCCTGGGCGACCTCTTCGCACCAGTCCTGGCGGGCGGGCAGCACCTGCCGCCACTCACGGACGCGTGATTACGAGACCTCGCGCGTAAGCCCGTGCTGTCAGGCGTCACCGTGGGGCAGCAGCAGCCCACGCCCGACCCCACCGCGCCCGAGGTCGTCGAACGCCTCGTTGATCTGCTCCAGCGGGTAGGTGCGCGTGACCAGCTCGTCCAGCAGCAGCCGGCCGTCCACGTAGAAATCGAGCAGGCGGGGCATATCTATGCGCGGGCGCGTCGAGCCGTAGAAGCAGCCCTTGAGCGTCTTTTCGTTACCGGCAAGCGCCCGCGCTGGGATACTCGCCTTGACACCGTCGGGGGCCATGCCGACGACGACTGCCATTCCGCCGCGCCGGATGGCGTGATAGCACTGCTCGATCGTCGCCTGTAGCCCGATCGCTTCCAGCGCATAGTCAACGCCCAGCCCGCCGGTCAGCTCGCGCGCGGCGGCGACCGGGTCGTCGCGCCGGCTGTTGACGACATCGGTCGCGCCGAAGCGCCGGGCGAACTCCAATTTGTCGTCCGCCACGTCCACCGCGATGATGCGCGCCGCGCTCGCCAGGCGTGCGCCCTGGATGCAGTTCAGCCCGACTCCGCCACAGCCGACAACCATCACTGTGCTGCCCGCCTCAATGCCGGCGGTGTTCAGCGCCGCCCCGACGCCGGTCATCACCGCGCAGCCGATGAGCGCCGCTTTCGCGAGCGGCACGTCCCGCCGGATCGGAATCAGGCTGGCTCCGGCGACGACCACGTACTCGGCGAAAGAGGCCATTTTGCCGAACATGTAGATCGTCTCGTTGCCGCGTGAGAGGCGGCTGGTGCCGTCCAGCAGCCCGCCACCCTGGATATTCAGGTAAGCGGAGCAGAGGTGCGGCCGGCCACCGACGCAATACGCGCACTGCCCGCAATTCGGCGCGAAGGAGAGCACGACATGGTCGCCCGGCGCCGCCTGGGTCACGCCCGCGCCGACCGCCTCGACGACGCCGCTCGCCTCGTGCCCAAGCACGATCGGCAGCGGCGAGGCCCACTCGCCCTTGATGATGTGGTAGTCGCTGTGGCAGACGCCGGTGCCGGCAATGCGGACCAGCGCCTCGCCCGGCTTGGGATCGGCCAGCGTCACGTCTTCGATTGCCATCGGCCGGCCGACCTCGCGGAACACTGCCGCGCGCATGGTTGCCTCCCTCCCGCTCTCTCAGCGTGCTGATACGTTATCTCGTCACTGCTCGCGAGTATACGAGCGGCGTTGCTAGGCCGCAAGCGAAGTCAGGCAGGCGGGCAGTTGGTGCTCCGCAGCACGGTGCTGCTGATAGGTGACGCCGAATTCATTCGGCGGCTGCCCCCAGCGGCACTGCGCCAGCAGATAAGCACAGTGCTGATTAGAACCCACTGCCCGCCTACCCGCCTGCCCGACTCGTACGAATCACGCCTCGATCCAGCGTGGCTGCACCTCGGTCAGCGGCCGGTCGAATAGCCCGAGCTGGCCGGAAGGGCGGAAGAGTTGCTCGAAGTCGGCGGGCGCGAAGGCTTTGCGGAGCCGGGAGACATACGACGTGTGCAGTACCGCCAGATAGTGGGCAATATCGTAGGGGGGATAGGCGTCGCTTGCCGGCTGTGCTTCTTCCGGCGCGGTGGGCAGGCGGACCGCCGTGCCGTCAGCGGCGCGGTAGAAGCGCACGCGCTCGCCTGAGCGCCAGCGGGTGCGCCCCGCCGCCAGCATCGCTTCGTAGGCCGCTTCGCGCGCCAGCGTCCGCGAACTGGCGTACTCGTCGGGCGTTTTGGTCAGCCGCGCCACCGTCGCGACGTCGGCGGGCGTGCAGCGCCGCTCCCGCAGCGCGGCGGTGGTCTCCAGGTACGCCTGGCGTACGCCGGCGCTGTCGCCGACCAGCGCGCAACGCAGCGCCGCGTGGAGGAAGCGCGCGCCGAACGGCTCGGTGCGGCTCGACTGGAAGGCGTTGCCGCGCACGATCAGCCGGCCCTCGTTGGTCAGCAGGGCGTAATTCTTGACCTCGTGACTGAGCATCGCCTGGTAGCGGCCTTCGTAGCCCAGGCCGATGCCCGCCGGCAGGGTGTCCGCGATCGCCGCGACGCAGGCCCGCTCGTCCGCCTCGGTCCAACCTGCGGGCACAGCGAAGAAGACGCCGTCGGTGTCGGCTTCCAGCAGCGCCAGCCCACGGGCGCGCAGCCCGTCCACGACCTGCTCCAGAATCTCGCGCCCGCGCCGCGTCACCTCGTCGGCTGCGTGGCGGTCGGCGAAGAGCGCCATCGGTCCCGCACCCATGTACCCATAGGCCGAGTTGATGACGATCTTCATCGCAGCCTGGAGCGCGTGGTGCTGGTACGCCGCGACGCTGCCGGCGGGCGCGGTTTTCGCCAGGCGCTGGTGTTCCAGCCGCAGGTCGGTCAGGCGGTCCACCAGCGCGAGCAGCGCCTGCAAGGGATCGCAGGCCGGGCCGATGCGGAAGGTCCGCATAATCGAAGGATACATCGAGGCGATGTCGGCCTTGACCACGCGGCGCGCAATCCCGGCGGCATAGAGAGTCGTCGTCCCACCCTGATGCGGCCCGAGCGCCGCCCCGGCACCGGCCGCGTCGCGTGGCAGCGCCGCGCCCGCGCGCAGATAAGCGCGCACCAGCAGCGGCTCAAGGAGGCCCATCGCCGGCCCGGCCGCCGCCACCCGCTCGTAGGCGCGCGGCGCCATCCCGGCCAGGGCGAACGCCGCGCCCATCAGGCGGCGCGAAAGTCCATCCACCTCGGTCACATCGTCGTGGGCATAGCGCCGCACCTGCGCCGGGTCGCGCTGGTAGGTCCGGTAAATCTCCGAACCCGCCACATAGGTCCGCTCGGGCGCTGCCACGCCGAAATAGCGCGCGGCGGCTTTCAGGCCGTGACCAGGCATGTCGCGGGCGGAGAAAGCGTGGCGGCGCACCGCGTCGAGTGTGTCAATCAGCTCGCGCCCGGCCACCCGGTAGCGCACCCGCCGCCCATGGCCCCACCCGGCCGGCTCGTCGTACTGCTCTAGGAGCGGCAGGTTCAGGTGTCGTCCCAGCGCAAGCGGCACGCCGAGGGCGGCGGCGCGAGCGGCCAGGAAGGGCAGGTCGAAGCCAAAGAGGTTGTGGTTCTCGATCACGTCCGGATCGCGCTCGCGGATGAGCGCGCACAGGTTGGCGATCAGCGCGGCTTCGTCGTCCTCGCCAGGGGCTTCGAGCAGCACTTCCAGCCCGCGACTATCGCGCACTGCCACCATAAAGATGCGCCCGCGCTGTGGCGAGAGCGCGGTTGTCTCCAGGTCGAATTGCAGCCGGTGCAGATCGGCGTAGACCAGATCGCGGAAATAGACCCGCCCGGTCTGCATCAAATATTGCTCGACCGGACCAACGGCGTAGTACGCGCTGCCCAACTCACGCAGGTGGCCGACCTCGTGGCCGAGCCGCTGTTGCGCGCCGCGCAGGATCGCCCGCCGAAGCGCCCGCCCATCGCGCGCCGTGAGCAGATAGCGCAAGGAGCCAGGTGTGCCGGTCAGCGTCTGGTAGCTGAACGGGGCGCGATCGTCGCCCGCCGCCGAGGCTTCGACCAGCGTCACGCCGGCCGCGCGCAGGTCGTCCAGATCGGCCGCAAAGAGCCAGGGGCGGAAGCGTTCCTCGTGGGAGTGTACTGTCTCGCCCTGGCGCTGCCAGACGAGCGCACGTCCCCCGGCATCGGCCCAGACCGAGACGATGCGGGGCGTGGAATCCCAGCCGAACAGCCAGGTATCGCTCGCGGGCGAGGCATTGACGGCGATCACGCGGTGCTCCCAACTGGCGGTATTGCGCTGTACATTGCGCGGTCGCCTGGCGGCCACGCTTAACTGAACGTACATTAGCGTCGGCGGGGCTGTGTGGTCAAGGGGTGACGACCCTCACCCCCGCGACCCGCACGCGGATACCCCGGTGGGCTGGTGAATCGTCGTATACTCGTCCGGGCTACGCGCTATTCCTTGACTATGAAGGCGGAGTACGCCGCTAACAGGTGTGAAAGGCGGAATGATGGGCGCGCTGGTACTCGCCGGGTCGGGCGAATTCCTGCCGACGATGCGCGTGGTGGACGAGGTGGTGTTGCGTCACGCGCCGCATACCTCGCCGCGCGCTGCGATCGTGCCGACCGCCTCGGGACTGGAAGGGCCGGTGCCATTCGACTGGATCGCGCGTGGCGTCGCGCACTTCACCGCCCTCGGCTGCACCGCGTTCGGCGTGCCGATCCTCGGGCGCGACGACGCCGACAGCCCCGAACATGTGGCGGCGCTCGCCGGGGCCGACCTGATTTATCTGCCGGGCGGCAACCCGCGCCATCTGGTCGAGTCGCTGCGCGAGACCGCCGCCTGGCGCGCGATCCACGCGGCCTGGCTGGGTGGCGCGATTCTGGCCGGTAGTAGCGCCGGGGCGATGGCCCTGGGCGAATTGACCGTGACCCCGCGCGCCCAGGCGCCGGCCTGGCTGCCGGC
>DASUBC010000209.1:0-9799 GCA_035763465.1 Thermomicrobiales bacterium | reverse complement strand
GCTGCCAGGCCCGGCGAGGGTCACCGGGCGGTGTCGCACAATCCGTGCCAGAAGAATGGCGCTTTGTCACCCGGCGCAGGGTGGTTGTAAGCGGTGACGCGGATAGGAGTGAGGCGGAGGCGGGCGGCGAATAGGGCGAACGCGCCGGTTTGTCTATGGCGGATGCAGGTTTGTGGCGCTGGCGCCTCGCCGCGCCGCCGGTCATTTCATGAACCTGAACAAGCCTGTATAGTGCGTGTATTCGCACGCAGCGCTGATGGTCGTCCGGTCTACGCCCTCGACGCAAGACCGGGGTTGAGTCATCTAAAAAGGAGGACGTTATGAACGCTGAGCAGCAGCGCTTTCTGGTCGAGCAAGCGCATACCGGCGGCGCTGGCTATGTGCGTGACCTCGCCGCTGCCGAGGCGGCGGTGCTCAGCGGTCAGTTCAATCTCGCCAAGGTGCTCCGCGCGCTGGCCCACGCTCAGCGCGCCCAGGCGCTGATGGCCGCGAGATTGCTGGACGAGGCGCACGATCCGTCGGCGGCGCTGCACGCGGCGGCCACCGAGTTAGCCGCCTTGCTGCCGGAACAAGGCCAGCAGGTGACGGTTGTGGGCCCGGAGGCGGCGCTCCTGACGCGGTTCGGCGCGGCCAGGCGTTCGGCGCAGGAGCTGGCGGCGCGGGCGGCGAGCAGCCTCGATTCCTACCGCGATGTCCGCGAAGAGGATGTCGCACAGATCGTGTGGGGGTGTTACGGCTGCGGCGCGCTGGTCGAGGGCGCGCTGCCTGCCTACTGCCCGGTGTGTGGCGCGCTGGCCGCCGAGTTCGAGCGGTTCGCCCCATTCTATATCGCCACACCCGAACATCTGGGGCAACTGGCTCCAGCGGAGCTGGTGGCAATCCTCGCGGCGGTTCCCGATCAGGTTGCAGCGACCGTCGCGGGGGTGGATGAGGCCACCTTAGCGCGCAAGCCATCGGCGGCCGAGTGGTGCGCCAGGGAGATCATCGGGCACATACTGGAGACCGACCTCCTGTTCCAGCGCGCTGTGCGGACCATTCTCGCGGCGGAAGGGCTGCCGCAGGTGGAGGCGGCAACACCGCCCTGGAAGTTGCACGAAGGAAAAGGCTATGAGCGGCTGCCGGCGCCAGTGTTGCTCGCGCAACTGCGCCAAACCCGCGCTGACTGCCTTGATCTGATTCGTGATTTGCCTCCGGACGCCTGGGTCCGCCGTGGCGCGATGCGCGGTGTCACCCCGTCGCTGATTGACCTCGGCACCTGGCTGGCGAACCACGACCGGGGCCATCTGGCGCAGATCCAGGAACTCTGCCAGGCGGGCGCGGGTCCGGCCGGCGATTGACGGCGTGAAGCCTCGCCCGTATGATGCGGCGCACAGCGTTCGTGACAGGGTAGCGCATCTGGCTTGAGCGGCTGGGCGACGTTGCAGCGGGTCACGAATAGCCTGGTGAAGCGATAGGTAGTCTGCATGGGAAGGGAAGGTTTCGCATGAATGGCGCGGACGCGGTCGCCCGAATCTTGCAACAAGAGGGGGTGGAATACCTCTTTTCGTACCCGGCTAACCCGCTCATCAACTCGGCGGCGGCGCTGGGGATTCGCCCGATCATCGCGCGCACGGAGAAGACGCTGCTCAACATGACCGATGGTTTCAGCCGGGTGACGAATGGCCGCCGGCTGGGGGTCTGCTGTGTGCAGCAGGGGCCAGGCATTGAGAACGCCTTCGGCGGTGTCGCGCAGGCGCACGCCGATTCGATCCCGATGCTGCTGCTGCCCGGCGGGCCAGACCAGCGCCGGCTCGGCACACCGAGCGAATTCGACCCGCTACACCCGTATCAGTACGTGACGAAGTGGGCCGCGCGGGTCAACTACCCCGAGCGCATTCCGGCGCTCATGCGCCGGGCCTTCGCGCAACTTCGCACCGGCCAGCCTGGCCCGGTTCTGCTCGAAATCCCGCGCGACATCGCGGCGGCGGAGGTTGACGAGACGGCGCTGCACTACACGCCGGCGCGCACCTACCGCTCGGCGGGCGACCCAGCCGATGTGGCGGAGGCGGCGCGGCTGCTGCTGGCGGCAGAGCGCCCGATTCTCCACGCCGGTCACGGCGTCCTCTGGGCGGAGGCGACCGACGAACTGCGCGAACTGGCCGAACTGGTCGAAGCGCCGGTGATGACGACGATGGCCGGCAAGAGCGCCTTCCCGGAGGACCATCCACTGTCGGCCGGCACGGGCGGTCACACGCTCGCCCGCGCGGCGGCGCACTGCCTCGTCCAGGCGGACCTCGTCTTCGGCATCGGGTGCAGTTTCTCGCAGGGCACCTTCTCCACGCCGATTCCGCCTGGCAAGACGATTGTGCAAGTGACGAGTAAGAGTGCAGATGTTGATAGTGACCTGCTGGTGGACCTGGCCGTAATCGGCGACGCGAAGCTGGTGTTGCGCCAGTTGATCGCGGAAATCAAGCAGCAAGCCGGCGCGGCTGGCCCAGCACATCATGGGGACATCGCGGCGGAAATCAAGGCCGAGCGCGAGGCCGAGCGCCAGGAATGGCTGCCCAGGCTGACGTCGGACGACACGCCGATCAGCCCCTACCGGGTCATCCGGGAGCTGCAACAGGTGGTTGACCGGCGCGAGACGATCATCACGCACGATTCCGGCAACCCGCGCGACCAGATTCTCACCTTCTACGAAGCACTCGTGCCGCGCGGCTACCTCGGCTGGGGTAAGTCCACGCAACTTGGCACCGGCTTCGGGCTGGCGCTGGGGGCGAAGCTGGCCGCGCCAGAGAAACTGGTCATCAACGTGATGGGCGACCTCGCCTTCGGCACGACCGGGATGGAGGTCGAGACAGCGGTGCGCGAGCGGCTGCCGATCATGACCATTCTGCTCAATAACTCCCGTCTCGGTGGCTACGACCACCACATGCCGATCGCCAGCGAAAAGTACGACGCCAATAAACTCACCGGCTGTTACTCCAACGTCGCCTCTGGCCTGGGCGCGTACAGCGAGCGGGTCGAGCAGCCTGGCGACGTCGCGGCGGCGATCAAGCGCGGTATCGCCGCGACACAGGAAGGTCGCCCCGCCATGCTGGAGATGATCACCAGGGAAGAGCCGGTCTTCCCCGGCGCGCAGGCGATGCTGGCAGCGGCGCGTTAGCGCGGGTTACAGGTTGCAGGTTGGCAAGTTGCAGGTTCTTGCAGACAGGCGTATGCGCTCTTCTGAGAAACCTGCAACTTGCGAACCTGGAACTTGCAACCCGTACCCGAAAGGAGTCCCTCACCCGCATGACCAAAATCGTGTTTATCGGCGCCGGCAGCCTGGGGTTTACCCGGAATCTGGTGCGGGATGTGCTGACCTTTCCCTTGCTGGCGGACGCCACGCTGGCGCTGGTAGATATTGATCCCGAGCGGCTGGAGTTCGCGCGCTCGTCGGTGCAGCGGATCGTCGAACTAGGGAACTATCCCGCGACGGTGGAAGCGACCCAGGATCGCGCCGCCGCGCTCAAAGGCGCGGATATTGTCGTGGTCACAATCCTGGCGAATAGCGTCGAGGTGTTCCGGCACGATATCGAAATCCCGAAGCAATTTGGCGTGGACACGAACATCGGCGACACGCGCGGGCCGTCCGGCATCTTCCGCGCGCTCCGCACGATTCCAGTCATGCTCGACATCGCGCGCGACATGGAGCGCTATTGCCCCGGCGCGTACATGCTCAACTATACGAACCCGATGGTGATGCTCTGCCGCGCCATGCAGCGCGAAACGGCGGTCCCGCTCGTCGGGCTGTGCCACAGCGTGCAGGGCACGTCGGAAATGCTGGCGCGCTGGATCGGCGCGCCGATGGAGGAAGTTACCTTTACCTGCGCCGGCATCAATCACATGGCGTTCTTCTTGCAATACCGGTGGCGCGGGGAGGATGCCTATCCGCGCATCCGCGAGGCCATCACCAGCCGGCCGGAGGTCTACAACGAGGAGATCGTGCGGAACGAGATGTTCCTGCACCTCGACTACTACGTGACAGAGTCCAGCGGCCACAACTCCGAGTACAACTGGTGGTTCCGCAAGCGTCCGGACTTGATCGAGCAGTATTGCACGCACGGCACCGGCTGGAATCCCGGCGAATATGCGTATGTGGTGAAGCGGTACGAAGAGCGCGCGGCACACTGGCGCGACGACGTACGGGAATGGTTCGCGAAAGAGCAGCCGATCTCACTCGAACGAGGCCATGAATACGCCGCCTACATCATCAACGCGCTGCGTGGCGGCGATCCCTTCGAATTCAACGGTAACGTACGGAACACCGCGCTGATCACGAATCTGCCGGCGGACGCCTGCGTGGAAGTGCCGGTGTGGGCCAGCAAGAAGGGCTTCAGTCCAGTGCATGTTGGGCCGCTGCCGCCGTCAGTGCTGCCGCTGGTCAGCATCACGTCGCAGCTTGAAGAGATGGCGGTGGAGGCGTGCCTGACCGGCAATCCGCGCCTGGTCTTCCAGGCGATCGCCTACGACCCGCTGACCGCCTCCGTCCTCTCACTGGCCGAGATCGAGCAGATGGTCAACGCGATG
The DNA here is from genome assembly GCA_035763465.1 of Thermomicrobiales bacterium. GTDB lineage: Bacteria > Chloroflexota > Chloroflexia > Thermomicrobiales > CADCWN01 > DASUBC01. Next base: position 5,248 of record DASUBC010000209.1, on the reverse strand, counting down.
TTCCAACAGAATCGTGACTATCTGCCGACCTTCAAGCACTTCACGGTGTAGCGACCGGCGCGGCGGGATATTATGGAGCAAACCTCGCCATAGCCTCTCGTGCGCTGCGTGCAGGGGAGAAGGTGGCCGATGGGCTGGGAGGCACTCGCGCAGTGGGGTGACGACGTCGCGCGCATCGCACCGCTCGCTGGCGGCGTGGCCAACGACGTGTGGACCGTGCGCGTGAACGGGCATCTCGCGGTCGGGCGGCTCGGTGGCAGGAGCGACGCTGATCTCGCGTGGGAGACTGAGCTCCTCCAACGCCTCGATCGCGAAGGTCTGACCGTGCCGGCGCCGATCCCGACGACGGACGGCCGGCTCTTCGCCGACGGGCTGGTGGTGATGACCTACGTCGAGGGCGGCCCGCCCCAGACAGCAGCCGACTGGCGGCGCGTGGCCGCCACGCTCCGCCAGCTGCACCGGTTGACGGCGGGGTGGCCGCAGCGCCCGGGCTGGCGCTCCTCGACCGACCTCCTGCACGCCGAGACCGGGACGAAGATTGACCTCGGCGCGATGCCGCCGGAGGGCGTGGCGCGCTGCCGGGCCGCGTGGGCGCGGCTCGTCGGGCGGCCGACCTGTGTCGTCCACGGCGACCCCAATCCGCGCAACATCCGCCTGACCGCCGCGCGGGTCGCGCTGATCGACTGGGATGAGGCACACGTTGACGTCCCCGACCTCGATCTGGTGCTGCCACACAACGCGGCCGGTCTCGACGACGCGGCGCACGACATCGCCGCGCAAGCGTCGGCCGCCTGGGAAGCCGCCGTCTGCTGGGACGACGCGTACGCCGTCAAGCGGCTCGCCGAGGTGCGCGCGGTCTGAGCCGCTGCGGCTGGCTTCGTCTGGCTCGATGTCCACCGTAGCGCGATCGTCGCCGACTGACACCAAGCCGCGCTGCCGCCCACGAAACGCCAAAACCGGATCATCGCAAGGCGGCAAGACCCGGTAGGTCGTATGGATACGCCGTAGAAGATAATTGGACGCCCCGGCCAGGAACGCTCGGTCTCGGTGAAGACCGCCGCCACATCGGCCGCTTCGCGCACGCCCAGCGTCGTGTCGTCGTCGGTCGAGCCGCCCGCGCCGCGAAAATCTACCAGCTCGGTAACGTAGCCCTGAGCATGTAAAGCAGCCGCCGGTGCCAGCAGGCTATCCTTGCTCGATGCGCAGCCGGGGAAGAGTAGCACCACTCCGCGCGGCTGTGGCTGGTCAATGACTCAGATTTCCACTGCGTCGCTGTCCGGTATTGCAATTCGTTGGACGGTGTAGGATAGCCCCACATTGCGCGGCGTATGCTGATTCCGGGGCCGCGCGACGGCCAGCCCAAGCAGCAGCACCCGGACTTTCTCTCGCCACAACAACGCTTCGATTGTTGGTGGCGGCGCGCAGGCGGGCGCATAACGCGTCATCGCCCACGCCTGCTGCCAGGCAAGGCCGTTCAGGGCGAGGACGCCGAGCAGGATGACGGCGCTGCCCGGCTTCAACCACGTCCGCCAGTTGCGCCGCTGCCCGCGCATGGCCTCAGTTGTCGGCGAGCAGGTCGCGCAACGCCGATTCCTGGGCGCGCTTGGTCACGGCGACGATTTCATCACCCTCCAGGAGCTGACTGGCGCCCGTCGGCAAAATCAGTTCTGGGCCGCGCAAAATCGCGGAGATGACGACACCGGGCGGAAAGGGGATCTCCGCCAGGGTGTGCCCCGTCACCGGCGAGTCGGCGGGGATTTTCGCCTCGACGATCGCCAGGTCGGCGTGGCGCAACATCATCAGGTGAACGAAGTGGCGCTGCGGAATCAGTTGCTCGATCAGGCTGAGAATGACGTTGGTGGAGCTGACCGTCGTGTCAATGCCGAGCCGCCGGAAGAGTTCTTCGTTCTTCGGGTTGTTGACGCGCGCGATCGTGCGCGGCACTTTGAACTTCTTCTTGGCGACCTGGCAGATGACCAGATTATCCTCGTCGTGGCCGGTAACGGCCACCACGACGTCGGCGCGCCCCGCTCCGGCCTTCATCAGCGTGCGCGCCTCGTCCCCATTGCCTTGCATGACGACCGCGCCGAACCGCTCGGTGTACGTGGCGACCTTCTGCGGATCGCGCTCGATCAGCAGCACCTCGTTGACGCCTTCGTTGACCAGGGTCTTGGCCAGGTAATAGCCGACCTTGCCGCCGCCGACGATCAGGATATACATGTACGTCCTCGCACACCCTTCCGAGGTCTGAAGGTCGAAGGTCAAAGGTCGAAAGTCGCTTCAGTCAACGCTGTGGTTTACCTGACAACGCTGCCTGGTAGGAAGCCACTGCCTGCTCACGAGCGACCTTCGACTTTCGACCTTTGACCTTCGACCCCGTTTACGTTGTCCCCGCCGTCAATTGCTGGTAGACGCGCTCGCCGACCAGCATGGTCGGGCAGATCGTGTGCAGGCCGAGCTGCCGATAGATCTCTTCGCGCGCCGGATCATAGATGCGCGTGATGACTTCGGGCACATGGAAGACTTCACGCGCCACCTGGGCGGCCATGATATTGCGGTTGTCGCCCTCGGTCATCGCGACGAACGCATCGGCCTCTTCGATGCCGGCCTGGCGCAGCACATCTTCGTCAATCGCGGTGCCCAGGACCGTGCGCCCATTGAACTCCGGCGGCAGCCGGTCGAACGCCTTCTGATTGATATCCACCACGCTGACCTGGTGGCCTTCGCGGTCGAGCCGGGCGGCGAGTTGCGATCCGACGCGCCCGCAGCCCATAATGACGATCTTCACCGTCCCGTCCTCCGTCGGTTGCTGTTGGCTTCGTCAGTCGTCGGTGGGTGGTAGGCGGACCAGCACGACTTCGCATGGCGCGTTCTTCATGACATACAGCACCGTCATGCGGCCGAACGAGCGTTCCCCCAGGCGCGGGCGCAGCACCGTACCGAGCACAATCAGGCTGGCCCGGCGCTCGATCGCCTCGTCCACCAGCGCCGGTCCCGCCGCGCGCGCTTGCAAGAGTTCGACCTCCAGGTCGCGGCCATATTGCTGGGCCACCTCCTCTGCCGCCGCCAGCACCGCCTGCCCCCGTGCGACTTCGGCCGGCATCTCTGCCTCCAGCGGCAATTCTTGCGGCACCTCGACAACGTGAATGGCTGTGACCTCCGCATGGTAGCGTTTTGCCAGCACAATCGCCAGGTCAATCGCTCGTGCGTCGGCGACCGAGCCGTTGATCGCCACCAGCACGAGACTGTCCGCCGTGGCCATACTCCTCCTCGCGCTCACGCCGCCTCCCACAGCGGCGCGCACGAGCAAAGTATACCGCGTTGCGAGTGACGAGTGACGGGTGATGAGTGATGAGTGGCGGGCGCGATTTTATGGTTGGGATGAGCTTGGCTTGCCGGCGCTGTGCTGCTCGGCCTGGGTGATGGCGAAGATGAGGTGGGTGAAGCCCGCGTAGAACGTTGCTGGCCCTTCGCGCAGCCCGAGCCGCGCGGCGACCGCGCGTGACGGCGTGTTCTCCGGCCGGATGGGCGCGATGACTCGTGGTTGACCCAGCGTGGTGAAGGCGTAGTCCAGGCAGGCGGCCCCGGCTTCGGTGGCGAAACCACGGCCCCAGCACGGCCGGTGGAGGATGTAGCCGAGCGCGGTGTCGGCGCGGCCATCAACTGTGAGGGCGAGCAAGCCGGCCTGCCCAACTGGCTGCCCTGTGGCGCGCTCGACCACCAGCCAGTAGCCGAAGCCGTCCTGGGCATAGCGCGCCTGCTGGCGCGTGATCCAGTCCTCGGCTTCGGCGCGGGTATAGCAGCGCGGCCAGTAGCGCATTACCTCCGGATGCGCCAGCATCGCCGCGACAAAATCGAGATCGGCTGGGTCCAGCTCGCGCAGGGTTAGACGCGGTGTTTGCAGGATCACCGGGCGCTCCTGGTGGTGTACGGCCCTCACCCCCCGACCCCCTCTCCCGTCGCCACGGGTGAGGGGAAGGACGGGCGAGGCGGTGGCATACGATGGGCCTGGCAGATTGCCAGCGCGGTTGACTAACGCTCCCCTCGCCCGCGCACGGGAGAGGGGCCGGGGGTGAGGGCTGCCAGGGACAATGCCTGCTACAGTTGCTCCGGGCCGCTGGTGTCGATCATCGCCGCGAGTTCGGTGCGGGCGCGAGCGAGGATGCCGCGCAGGCGCTCTGCCTGCGCCGGGTCGGTGAACGCCTGGCGCCCGGCCAGCGCGAAGAGGCGCATGACTTCCATCGTTTCACCGCGCAGCGCCTGCATCTCCGGCGTGTTCCATTGCGGGGAATGTGGGCCGAAGGGACCACGGAAGGGCGGCGCGAATGGCTCGTCGCCTTGCTGCCGCTCGGACAGCGCCTGCTTCCCCGCGTCGGTGATGCTGTAGACTTTCTTCCCCTCGACTTCCTGCGCGGTCACGAGGTCGCTGTCTTCCAGCAGTTGCAGCGTGGGATAGATCGTGCCGGCGCTCGGCTTGTAGAAGCCGCCCGACTGTTCTTCCAGCGCTTTCATCATCTCATAGCCATGCATTGGTCGCTCGTTCAGCAGCGCCAGTAGAGCGAATTTGACATCGCCGCGTCCGAAGAAGCGCCGCCGCTCGCCCCACGGCCCTTCCGGACCGAATGGTCCGCCGGGACCGAACGGACCGCGCCGTCCCCACATCCCAAAGATCGGCGGGCGGTGATGCCCAGCCCACGGCGGCGCGAATCGGCCCCGTGGACCTTCCCAGTCCCCTCCAGCCTGCTGATAGGCAAATTGGCGAAACATCGTTGACTACTCCTTTCATCAGTCAATCCCAGATAACGATATATCGTTATCGAAATCATCATAACGATATATCGCATTCTTGTCAAGCCCCTGGCGCGGTTGTGCCGCCGCGCGCATCGCAAGTACACTACCCAGGTGTGAGAACCAGCCGGCATGGGCGCTGGTTGGCGCAATGCCGTGCTTTTGCGAGGAGAACGAGAACAGAGGATGAACACGACAACCATACCGGCCAGCACCACCGATACTGGCGCCAGCGCGCCGCCCAGCGGCCCCGCTGCCTACCGCGACTACACATCCTGCGGCGCGCTGCGCGCGGGCGATGTGGGGCGACAGGTGACAGTGAAGGGCTGGGTCAACCGCCGGCGCGACCACGGCGGCCTCATCTTCATTGACTTGCGTGACCGCTACGGCCTGACCCAGATCGTCTTCAATCCCGAACTGTCGGCTGCGGCGCACGCGGTCGCCTCTGAGGTGCGCCCAG
>DASUBC010000208.1:0-15242 GCA_035763465.1 Thermomicrobiales bacterium | reverse complement strand
CGCCTGTTCGGCGCGGGTGAGGCTGCGCTGGAGGCGCTTGGAAGCGCGATCTGGCCGTCGAATCGCCTGGACTACGAGCGCGCTGTCGCGGGCGTCCAGGCGGCGCTGACCGCCGAAACGTTCGCGACCGCCTGGGCCGAGGGTCGCCGCCTCGCACTGGCGCAGGCAGTTACTCTGGCGCTCGATCAACTGGAAACGCCGCGCGTCGCGCTCCCTCATCAGAGCGAAGCAGTTTCACGGCAGAACGATCGCAGCCGGCGCTGATGAGCGCCGGCTGCATTGCTGGGCAATGATGAGCGACGGCGCTAATCGCCGGCCTTGAGCACGGGCAGTGGCGTCGGCCGGCGGTCAACGCGGTAGGGGTCATCAAGCGTGCGAATGATGCCGGGCGTAGCCACGATGGACCGAAGTTCGGCCGCTTGCTCGATCGGGCACTGTCCGGCCGGGCAGCGTCCTTCGTTGATGTGCGCCAGGATCTCGTCGCGGTAGTTCTGCACGATGTTGAGGATTGGCGCGGGCGCGGCCTGGCCCAGGCCGCAGAGCGAAATCTCGATAATCTGCTTGCCGGTGTAGTTGATCAGGTCGAGGTCGCTCTCCAGTCCGGTGCCGAAGCGGATACGGTCGAGCACTTCGGTCAGCGCAGGGCAGCCGAGGCGGCAGGGCGTGCATTTGCCGCAGGACTCGTCGGCGTTGAACTTCATCAGGTAGCGCGCCCAGTCCACCGCGCAGGTGCGCTGGTCGAGGACGATGAAGCCGGCCGAGCCGAGCATCCCGTCCACCTGATTCATATCCTCGAAGTCCACCTTGTAGTGCAGCTGGTCGGCGGGCAGGCAGCCGCCGGAGACGCCGCCCGTCTGGAAGCCCTTGAAGGTCGAACCTTCGCGCATCCCGCCATGCACGTCGTTGATGAGCTCGTCAATCGTCAGGTCCATGACGACTTCCGAGACGCCGACGTACTTGATCGGCCCGGAAATTGTGATGAGCTTCGTGCCGGTCGAATCCTCGGGGCCGATGGCGTGGAACCAGTCGCCGCCGCGCACGATAATGTCGGGCGCGTTGGCGAGCGTCTCGACGTTGTTGACGACGGTCGGCTTGCCCCACAGACCGTACTCCACCGAGCGCGGCGGCTTGGTGCGCGGCTGCGGGCGGTCACCCTGGACTGAGTAGATCAGCGCGGACGCCTCGCCGGAGATGTACGCGCCACAGCCGATGCGGACACGCACCTCAATGTCAACGCCGGTACCGAGGATGTTCTTGCCGAGCAGTCCGGCGGCCTCGGCCTCCTTGACGGCCCGTTTGAAGCGCTTGATGCCGATCGGGTACTCGCCGCCGATGAAGGCATAGCCAACCGTTGCGCCGACGGCGTAGCAGCCGATGATGATCCCTTCGAGAACGGAGTGTGGGTCACTCTCGAAGGTGCGACGGTCCTTGAAGACGTTTGGCTCGCCCTCGTGGCCGTTGCAGATGACGTACTTCTGGTTGGCGCGCGACTTGCGGCCCGACTCCCACTTGATACCCATCTGGAAGCCCGCGCCGCCGCGCCCGCGAATGTTGGTCTTCTTGATCTCCTCGATGACCTGGTCGGGCGTCAGCTCGGTCAGCGCCTTGACGTACCCTTCGTAGCCGCCGGTGGCGACGTATTCTTCGATGGAATCGGGGTCTATCCAGCCCCAGCGTCGCGACAGCCAGCGCGTTTGCCGGCGCATGAACGGATGGAGTTTCAGTGGCGGGATACCCTTGTAGTCGGTCAGCCCGGCTTTCTCTGCCGACTCCGCCGCCGTCAGGGGCGGCTCGTCTACCAGCCCTTCCGGCCCAATCCAGCCGAGCGCCTTCTCAGTCCAGACGCCATCACCGATCACGGCCTTTTCGATCAGGTCAATCGTGTCGTCGGGTGTGAGATTGCCATAGACGATTGTCGGCGCGCTCGGGCGGCGCACTTGCACGATCGTTTCGGCGAACTCGAAGCCGAGCGAACCGGTCTTGCGGATGAGCGCCGGAATCTGTCGCGTCTCAGCCAGAAAGATCAGATTCTTATAGATGTCTTCGGCCCCAGCCGGGATGCTGCCGCCATGAAGATTGACGGTGATGACTGTCTTGTCACTGTTTTGCAGGTCGTTCCAGGCTTGCTGGCTGCGTGCCTGCAATGCGTCAAATGCGCTGCGGTCGGCCATCGGTCACTCCTTCGAGCGCGCCGCCGCGCTCTGCTGTCCCTGCATCTGATCGAGGATCCGATCCACCCTCTCTCTGGTCAGGTAGCCGACGTATTTGCCATTGACCGAGGCCATTGGTCCCAGCTGACAGGCGCCCATGCAGCCGGACCAGATTTCCACCGTCGTCGTGCCGTCGGCGCTGGTCTGGCCCCGGTTCGTGATGCCCAGGCGGTCGAAGATATGGTCCACCAGCTCGCCCGAGCCGAGCGTGTGACAGGCCGCGCCATCGCAGGCGACATAGACATTGTCGGCGCGCGGGGTGGGGCGGAGGTCGGTGTAGAAACTGATGAGCGAGTAGACCCGCTGCAACTCGATGCCGAGATGGTCGGCGACGACGGCGGCGGCGTCCTCGGAGCAGTAGCCCCAGTGCTCCTGGATATCCATCAGCGCCAGCAGCGCGATCTCGTTCGCCTCGCGCCAGTCGCGCGGGTTGTATTCTTCCTCCATCAGGTGTTTGACCCAGGCCAGGTCAATCGGCTGCGGCGGTTGGGCCGGCGGCACCTGATCGGTGAGTTGCGGATTGCTTCCTTCTGACACGGGCGGCTCCTCGTCTGCTCCCGGTTTCCTAGCGGTGGCCGCTAGTGACGATGCGCCAGCGCGCGGGCTGAACTGCCGAGGGACGCATCGCGCGTTGGCATGGGCGAGCGCCTGTGAAGCGCTTCACAGACCCGGTAGCGAGTATAGCACAGGGGAATTGTAGATTGCGGAATATCCAGGAACCGCCAAGACGCCAAGAGAGCGCCAAGCACGCCAAGAGGACTCCGTTTATTTCTCTTTTTCTTGGCGACCTTGGTGTCTTGGCGGTTCCCGACCCTTCCACAATCCGCAATCGGCTGGGCTACAATTTCCCTGAGCTGGCGTAGCCGTCGCGCCGGCGCCTGTTCACACACCGGGGTGCCGTGTGAAAGACCGACCATCGTTACGCCGCCGCCTCGCGCTGCTGCTCGGCGTCGTGCTTGTCGTGTTGCTAGGGGTGATCGCCTGGCGCGTCGTTGTTGCGCGCGGTAATACGGGCGGGCAGACCATCACGGTACAGCGCGGGACGCTGAAAGCGACGATCGAGACGAGTGGCAAACTCGTCGCGCGGCGCGTGCAGAGTGTCTCCTCGTCCGCGAGTGGCACGGTGAAGCTCGTCGCCGCGCACGAAGGCGATGTCGTGCGGCAGGGCGATGTGCTGGTCGTGCTGGACGATGGTCCGGCGCGCAATGACGTACAGCAGGCCGAGCGTGCTGTCGAAGCGGCCGAGACCAAAGTTGGCGTCGCCCGGCAGCACGCCCAGAGCGATCCGAACGCCCTGCCCGATGTCGCGGCGGCGGAGCAGGACGCCGCCAATGCCCGCGCCGCGCTCACCGCCGCCAACGCGCGCCTGGCTGGCACCCGCATCCTGGCGCCGTTCGCTGGGGTGATCGTCTCGCTACGCGTCGGCGAAGGCAGCGGCTACGGCGCTGGCAGCGAGGCATTGACGATCGCCGACCCGAGCGACCTCTATGTCACCGCCAACATTGACGAAGTGGACCGGCCGCTGGTCAGCGTGGGCCAGGAAGCGACCGTCACCGTCACCGCGTTCCCTGGCACGCCGCTGACCGGGAAACTGGTCGCGCTCAGCTCAGCGGCGCAAACGCAGGGCGGGTCAACGATCTACCCCGTGCAGATCACGGTTGACCCGCCCAAAGACCCGCCGCTCGCGCTCTTGCCAGGTATGACCACCGACGTGCGGATCGTTACCAACGCCAAAAACAACGTGCTTCTCCTGCCCAGCAGCGCCATCCGGCACGCCGGCGACCGCGAGTACGTCGTCGTGCGGCGCGCCGGGAAAGATGAAGAGGTCGAAATCCGCACCGGCGCGCGGAGCGGCGGCGAGGTCGAGATTGCCTCTGGCCTGGCCGAAGGCGACACCGTTGTGCTGCACTGACCGGCCGCGCCGATCGGGGCACGCCAATTCAGGACCAAAGACCTATTGAGACCCCATCCTGCCCGATGCTAGGCTAGCACTAGCCGGCGAATATGCGACGGCGCACAGGCATACCTCCGCCACACTGGTTGGCGCGGGGTGGATAGGACTCGCAGAGAGATGGGGGAGGCTCTGATGACGGTGGCAACGCGCCCCGCGACAACATTGCAAGCGCTGGTAAAAGAGCCGACCTCGCTGGAAGAAACTGGCCTCGATCTGGCGTTCGTTGCCGATCTGGTGCTGAAAGCGATCTATTTCCATAACGCGATCACGGCGCAGCGCATCACCGAAATCCTCTGCCTCCCCTATTTCAACGTCGTTGACCGCGCCCTGGTGCTCCTCAAACGAGAGGAGCTGGTCGAAGTCTCCGGCAGCAATGGCTTTGGCGAACTGGGGTATCAGCACAACATTTCGCCCAAAGGCATTATCCGGGCGCACGAGGTGTTGGATCGCACAACGTACCTCGGCCCGGCGCCGGTCACGCTAGAGAGCTACATCGCCGTTGTCCAGGCCCAGGCCATCGCCGATGTGCGGGTTGGGCCGGCCGATGTACGAAACGCCATGGCCGACCTCGTGCTCGAAGACCTGACGCTCGACATTATTGGCCAGGCCGTCAATACGGGCCGCTCGCTCTTCCTCTTTGGACATCCGGGGAACGGCAAGACCGTGCTGGCCGAGCACATCACGCCGCTACTAGGCGGCCATATCTTCGTGCCGCACTGTATCACGGTGGACGGCCAGATCATCAAGGTGCTCGACCTGCACAATCACACCCCCATCGAGCAGTCGACCACCGGCCGGCTCGACTACGACCGCCGCTGGGTACGCTGCGAACGCCCATCGCTCGTCGTCGGCGGCGAGTTGACCCTAGAGGCGCTCGACCTGACCTATAACCCGACCAACCGCTTCTACGAAGCGCCCCTCCAGTTCAAGGCGAATGGCGGCATGTTCCTGATTGACGACTTCGGCCGCCAGCAAGTGCATCCGCGCGAACTGCTCAATCGCTGGATCGTGCCCCTGGAGAAGCGGATTGACTACCTGACACTGCACACCGGCAAGAAGATCGAGGTGCCGTTCGACGAGCTGATCGTCTTCTCGACGAACCTGGAACCGAAAGACCTGGTGGACGAAGCCTTCCTCCGCCGTATCCAGAACAAGATTCGCATCCACAACCCCACGCCGGAATCCTACCGCGAAATCTTCCGCCGGCAGTGCAAGTCGTTCGGTGTCTCGTTCGACCAGGAGATGCTGATCTACCTGTTGCGCGAGTACTACATCAAGCCGAAGCGCGAGTTGCGCGCCTGCCACCCGCGCGACCTGCTCCGTATCCTGATCGGGTTCGCGCGCTATCACAACACGACACCGCAACTGACCACGCAGTTGATCGATCGCGCGTGCCAGGTCTATTTCGCCGACCTGTAGCGGCTCAGTCCAGCCAGAACGGATTGGACCAGGCGCGCTTGCCGGCAGCGTCCACGATCGTCACGCGGCCATAGCCGCCCTGCACCGGCGCCAGAGAGAACGTGGCCTCGGTCAGCCGAGCGCCGTACGCAGCGCCGCGCTTCGAGCCGCGCCCGCTCAGAAAGATCGCGCTGGCCGGTGAACAGGCGATGTGGATGGTGTCCCCGTCCAGCCGAATATCCTCAATCTCCGGCCCCTGGCTGGCGTAGTAGTGCCCGGCTTTGAGCGCCGCGAGCAGCGCGTCCGGGTCGAGCGCCGTCGCGCGCACCTGCACCCAGGCTTGTCCATGATCGGGCGGGCGCACCGGGTCGAAATGGGCGTCGTCGGCGGCGTAGGCCAGCAGGCGCCGGCCCCGCGCGAGCAGCATGTCCGCGATGTGCCAGGCATGCCCACGGTCGTTTTCCAGCGCACAGATGGTGTTATAGATTTCCACCGCGTGCGCCGCATCGAGACTGAGCGCGTCGTCCAGCGTCAGGCAATACCAGGCCGGGTGCGCCATCCCGACGAAGGCGCCGGCCGCACGGGCGCGCGCGGCGAGTTGCGGCCCGGTCTCGCCAGGCATGGTCGGCGCGAAATCAAGCGGTAGCCCGACCGCGACGATGTGCCAGGGATCGCCGACCTCGATGGCGGGCGCGTGCAGTTCCGCGCCCAGCAGCGTCGTGAAGCCGGGTGTGCGCCACGCACGCGTATCAGTAATGGGAAAATCGTAGCGTTCCAGAAAGTGATCAGTGAGCGCCAGAAAATCGTAGCCCTGCTCGCGATAGGCCGCGATGACGGCTTCGGGCGCCTGGCGGCCATCCGAGCGCGTCGAATGAGTGTGCAAATTGCCCCGGTAGAAGCGTCCTGGCTGATCGAATGGTAGTCCCTGCATTTCCTTCCCCACCGCTCCAACTCATGCGCGCCAGAGGTAGCGCGGGCGCAGTATAGCAGGAGTACCAATCGTGCCCACGCCAATTCGGCGCGGGCACGGCACAAAATTGCCAACGATAGCGCGGGATTACGCGAAGGTCAGCCCCAGCACCTCGCCGCCAAGCTCGCGCAGCAGCGCCTGGGCAGTGTCCACCTGCTCGCCGCGCCCGCAGGCCGCGCGCAGCTGTTCGGCCAGTTCGCGCAGCACGACCAGCGCCTGCGGAGTATCGAGGTCGTCGTCCATCGCCGCCTCGAAGCGCGCGCGCGTCGCCTGGATGTCAATCGCGCTGACCGGGCCGCGATTGGTCTCGGCGCAGTTCGCGGTTTCTTTCAGCAGGTCCGCCAGTGCTTGCCCCGCCTCGATCGCGCTGTCCTCGTAGTCCCACGCCTCGCGATAGCGGTGACTGAGGAGACAGAGGCGGATAGCGTCGGGCGAGTACTGTTCGAGTAGCTTCGGCGCCATCACCAGGTTGCCGAGCGACTTGCTCATCTTCTCGCCCTCATAGCGCAGCATCCCGACGTGCATCCAGTAGCGGACGAATGGCTGGCCGGTAAACCCTTCGGACTGGGCGATTTCGCTCTCGTGGTGCGGGAAGATCAGGTCGCTGCCGCCGCCGTGAATATCAATTGTGTCGCCGAGGTAGCGCATACTCATCGCGCTACACTCGATGTGCCAGCCTGGCCGCCCCGCTCCCCACGGGCTGGGCCAGGTTGGCTCGCCGGGCGCGGCGGCCTGCCAGAGCAGAAAGTCGAGCGGGTCGGCCTTCTTAGGGTCGTCAAGCTTGCCGCCGCGCTCGGCGGCGATCGCCAGCATCTCCTCGCGGTCCAGGTGGCTCAATTTGCCGTATTCGGGATCGGCGGAGATATCGTAGTAGACGCTGCCCTGGCGCTCGTAGGCCAGCCCACGTTCGAGCAGTCCGCTGATGATCTCGATCATCTTGGGCGTCTCCTCGGTGGCGCGGGCGTAGACGTCTGGCCGGCGAATGTTCAGCCGGTCCTGGGTCGCCAGGTAGCGTTCCGTCTGCTGGCGGCCCAGCTCGTCCCATGGCAGGCCAACCTCTTTGGCTTTGCGGAGAATGTCGTCGTCAATATCGGTCACATTTTGCACGTAGCGGGTTTGGCAGCCGCGATAGCGCAGGTAGCGCGTGAGCACGTCGTAGGTCAGTCCGACCAGCGCGTGGCCCAGGTGACTGACATCGTAGGGAGTAATACCGCAGGCGTAGACCGTCACCGGCACACCCGGGCCGCGCGGCGTAAAATCTTCGACGCGCCCGCTCATCGTGTTATACAGCCGCATTCCTGTCGTCTTCCTCTCTTGTGGTCATGCTCTCGTGGTCATTTCGCTCGGTTCCCTGTCCACACCCAACAACGCGCAAGGTCACGCGAACCTTCCCGCTATCAGGGCGTGCCGCGATGCATGATACTCGGCCAATGGGCCGGAAGGAAAGTGGGCGAGCCGGGCAGCCGGGCAGTGGGTTCGCCTCAGCACTGTGCCCGGCTGTTAGCGCCGTGCTGATCCAGCGCACTGCCCGACCCGCCCCCAGGCACGATGCGCGCGAGCGCGATATACTGCCTGGTACACGAAAGAATGTCTGGAGCAGCCGCCTTTGAAGGAGGAAATGCCGCCGTGTATGCCCGCATCATTACCACCCAGGCGCGCCTGGGCACCAGCGCCGCCGATCAATGCCGTATGCTCGAAAATGAACTGCTCCCCTTGATGCGACAGCAGCCGGGCTTTCGGGGGTATCTGGGGCTGGCGGATACCGTCACCGGGCGAGTGATTGGGATCAGCCTCTGGGACAGCGAGGCCGATAGTTTCGATTTCGGCTCACAACGTCTGGTGCAGGAATTCAATGGCAAGTTCCAGGCCCTGATCGTGCCGGGCATGGGCGGTGCGGAGGGCTTCCAGGTCGTCATTGATACCTTGCTCGCTGGCAAAGCGTGACTTCCGGCGGCTGGCTGGCGCGGCGTGGCGCTGATTCTCCGTTGCGTCAAGACCATTGTCGTTGGCGGCGCCGTGGTATTATCCCCGCTGATATTGGGCCGGCACTCGCGGCATGAGGGGGCCAGCTGGCAAAGTCCCAGCAGCAGGTGGGGAACAGGCGAGGGCGGGGAGCATGACGGCCCGCTGGAATGGCTCGGAGCGACCACGGCTCGACGTTCGCGAAGTCACGAGCGCCCGCGATATACAGGAGATTGTCGCGATTCGTCGCCGTGTCTTCACCGACGAGCAGCATCTCACCGATGTCGTGGATCGCGACCCGTACGATCGCGGCTCCGGCGCGGTGCATGTGCTGGCGCGCGTTGGCGGCCGGCCGGTTGGCGTGGGGCGTCTGCACGTCTGGCGTGGCGAAGGCCAGATCGCGTGGGTCGCGGTGCTGCCCGACTATCGTGGTTTCGGCATCGGCTGGGAGATTATGGATGCGCTGCTGGGCGCGGCGGGTCGGTTGGGGGCGACTCGGGTGACGCTCAGCGCACAGACGCACGCCGTTGGCTTCTATCGCTTGCTGGGTTTCCATACCGTCGGCGACACCTGGATTATGGGCAACATTGAGCACATCACAATGGTGCGCGATCTCCAGGATTGACTCGGGCAGACGGGCAGTTGGCCAGTGAGTTCTGGCCAATACCGTGCCTGGCTGCTGGCGCTGTGCTCGTCAAGCCCACTGCCCGACTGCCCGACTGCTCGACCAGCGCCCCAATGCGGTATACTGCGCGTGAATCTCGTCCGTGCGGCCGCCCCTCCCAGCACCATAGCAAGCACAATCGTTCGTTCACCGGGCGCTGGACTGGCGACATACGGTAGGAGGAATGAGGGACGCGATGAACGAGGAACAGCGCGCGGTACTGGAGACGGTCGCGCGTATGGAACAACATCCCAGCGGCTCGGTTGACGAATACACCGTCGCCCGGGCCTCGGGAATCCTCGCGCGTGATCTCTCCGGCCAGGACTGGCTTCATGCCGCTGAGCGCGACCACATCCGGCGCATTTTCGATAACCTCGAAGACGAGGGCCTGCTGCGGATTGACCGCACTGGGTACTGGCGGCCACGCACCAGTCTCGCGGGGCGGCGCATCGTGCAGGGCTTGCCTGCGGCGGTAGTGCCGCACTACAACCCGTCGGCCACCTGGCACGACGAGCCGGCAGCCGACGCTCGTCCAATCCGTCCAGCCCGAACGGAAGAGACCGATCTGGAGGAACCTCCCACGCGTCTCCGCTATGGGGAGAAGCCTCGCCCCGGCGATCGTGGCTGGCCGGCGTGGTGGCCAGCGGCGCTGCGAATCGGCGACCCCAGCGTGACGCCGATTGTCGTGCCGGTGGTCATTCTGGCCCTGTTGCTGATGCTGGTGCTAGGGGTGCGCGTGCTGGGCAGTCGCGGCTCGACGCCGGCGCCGACCGTGACAGTGAACGCGCGGGCGTCCGCGACGGCGGGCGCTATCGGCGTGGCGCCCACGAGCGGCGCTGGTGGCGCCACGACGCCAGGGGCCGGTGGAACAAACACTGGCGTCACACCAACCACCGGCGCCAGACCGACGCGCGGTCCACAGGCCACCGCGACGCAGGCGGTCATCATTCCCCAGGTGCGGATCGCGAACACCGATAACGAAGGCGCCTTTATGTTTGCGACGCCCGCAGGCGAGAAGATGGATGTCGCGATCCCGGAAGGCACGCTAGTAGACGACATCGGGCCGGACGAACAAGACCCTTACGGCGTCACCTGGAAACACGTTCGCTTCGGCGATTCGGTGGGCTGGGTGCCCAAGCAATACACCGCGCCGGTCAAATCGGGCGAGACGCAGTAAAAGCCGGGCAGTCGGGCAGTCGGGCAGCGCGCTGGGAAAGCACTGCGCTAGCAGTCAGGCGCAGTGCTGAGGAGAACCCACTGCCCGACTGCCCGTCTGCCCGACTGCCCGACTCGGATTGGGGAGTAGCGATGATCGAGTTCATCAATCCACCGGAGCTCGCGGGGCGCGCGACGCCGTTCAGCCGGGCGACGAAGGCAGCGGGGTTGGTCTTCGTCTCCGGGCATAGCGCGCCGCACGACCCGGATGGGGGCAAGCCGCGTCCGGAGACACCGCAAGGGCAGGTGCGCGAGGCGCTGGCGACGCTCGACCTGATCCTGCGCGCGGCAGGGAGCGACCTGTCACGCGTGGTGCAGGTAACGATGCTGATCACCGATCCAGCGGACTATAACGCCTGCAACGAGGAATACGTGAAGCATTTCCCCAACGGCCTGCCTGCGCGGCATACCGTGCGCTTTGGCGTGCCGACCGAGGCGAAGGTCGCATTCTCGTGCATCGCGCTGGCGAACGAGTCGGGCAGTCGGGCAGTCGGGCAGTCAGGCAGTGGCATTGGGTGAGCAGTGCGCCAACAGTCGAGCGTGGCACTGGCGAGAACCCACTGCCCGACTGCCCGACTCGTCCGTCAGCGCGCCCGGCTGTGCCGCTTGTTGCGCGCCGCCCGGCGCCGCCTGGTAGGCGTGTTGGGAATGCGGTCCGCCAGGCGTTCGCGCCCGTCCAGCCCGCGCCGGTAGCACCAGACCGCGCCTGGCGGCAGCGCGCCGCGCAGGTGCGCGATCGTCGCCTCGCGCTTGTCGCGCCAGGGCAGCTGGCCCAGGAGCGCCAGCGCTTCCGGCAAGGGGAAGAAGCGCGCTTCGAGGATTTCGTCGTCGGGGTCGGCCGGCGCCAGCTCGCCGTGCCAGGTCGCGACGTCAAAGACGTAGCAGATGAGCTGTCCACCGTAGTCCGGTGTATCGTACTGGGCGATGTAGAGCAGGTGCCCGGCGTCAACGATCGTCACGCCGGTCTCTTCGCGGACTTCGCGCACGAGGGTGTCGGGCAGCAGTTCGCCATGTTCCACCGCGCCGCCCGGCAGCGCCCAGAACGACTGCCGCAGGCGCTGGTCGAGCTGCCGTACCAACAACACCTCATCGCCCCGCCGAATGACGGCTGAAACCACCTGTAAGACTCGTTGCGCCACGTTGCTCCGTTTCAGTCGTCATCCAGTGGCCGTCAGTTGCTCGCGGGCGCCCGCGCCGCCGCGACTTGCCGCGCCTGACTGGGCGCGATGGGCCGCCCCAGCAGGAGCTTCAGTATTCCGAGCGTCAGCCGCTTGCCCCGCGCGCCAATCTCCGTTGGCGGCCCTGCACAGGACGGGCAGCCCGCCGCGCAGGGGCAGCCCGCGATCAGGTCGTGCGCCGCTTCGAGCAGGGCGGTATGTAAATCGTACAGGCGCGGCCCGAACCCGATCCCTCCTGGTATCTTATCGTAGATCGTAATTGTGCCGCGCCCGGTGAAGGGCGACTTTACCTCCCACGCTACGCCGAGGTCGCGCGGGTCGCACATCAGGTAGAGCGGCGCAACCGTCGCCAGCAGGTTGCCGAGGCCGACGAGCGCACCTTGCAACTCCGCCACCTGCATCCGATCGGTCAGCGCATGTGGCAGGCAGAGCCAGTACGCGCCGGTGTGCATTTGCGTCTCAGGCAGGTGAATCTCGCCCCAGCCGACATTTTCGTGCGTGTGCAGTTTGATCTTCTTGTACTTCGTTGGCAGCGCGCCGACCAGCACTTCGCCGTGATTACGCGGTGCCCCGACCGGATCGTCAGAGAATTGCTCCAACACTTCAACGCGCACCGCCAGGTCGGCATCAGTGTAGTAGTCCACGTCCACCGCATGGACGTAGGCTTTCTGCTCCTCGCGGTCGTAGCGGTCAACGTGGTACTGCTGGCCCTCGTGCAGATAGATCGCTTCGGTGTGGACGAGCATCGGCGCGCTGAACTCGTCCACCTCGCCGATGACGCGCGGCCGGCCGCGCTCCGTCTCGTCCACAATCACCACGTTGTCGCGTGCGGCGGTGCGCAGGCTGACTTCCTCGGCCGGGTATGCCTGGTCGGTCCAGTGCCACACACCGTCCACGCGCTGCACGACGCCGTCTTCTTCCAGCATTGCCAGCGCGCCGAGAATCGTGCCGGTCTCGGCGGTGCCGAAGAGCGGGTCGTCCTGTTCGCCGAAGGGCAACTCGAACGCGGCGCATTTCAGATGACTGATGAGGATCAGCAGATTGTCGGGGTTGATCAGTCCGTGCTCGGGCGGGCGGCCAAAGAAGTAGTCGGGATGACTGATGATGAACTGGTCGAGCGGGTTCGAGGACGCGACGAGAATCGCCGCCGAGACCTCCTGCCGCCGGCCCGCGCGCCCGGCCTGCTGCCAGGTCGAGGCGACCGTACCGGGGTACCCGGTCATCACGCAGGCGTCGAGCGCGCCGATGTCCACGCCGAGTTCGAGCGCGTTGGTGCTGACGACGCCGGTGATCCGGCCCGCGCGCAGGCCCGCTTCGATCGCGCGCCGCTGGTTCGGCAGATAGCCGCCGCGATAGCCGCGCACCATCTCTTCGCGGTGCAGGTGCGGCGGCAGCGCCTCGCGCAGGTAGGTCAGCAGCACTTCGGCGGTCGTGCGCGCCTTGGCGAAGACGATGGTGTGGATGTCGTTTCGCAAGAGTTCGCTGGCGATGCTCGTCGCTTCCAGCACCGCGCTGCGCCGGATGCCGAGCTCGGGATTGACGACTGGCGGATTGTAGAAGATGAACTCCTTCCGGCCGCGCGGCGCGCCGTTGCGATCGATCGTGACGACGTTGCCCGGTTCGCCGATCAATCGTTCGGCCAGCTCGCCGGGGTTGGCGATCGTCGCCGAGCAGAGGATAAAGACCGGGTCGGAGCTGTAGAAGCGGCAGATGCGTCGCAAGCGGCGGATGACATTGGCGACATGCGAGCCGAAGACGCCCCGGTAGCCGTGCAACTCGTCAATCACGACGTAGCGCAGCGACTCGAAGAGGCGCACCCACTTGGTGTGGTGCGGCAGAATGCCGGAGTGCAGCATATCGGGATTGGTGATCACGATGTGGCCGGCGGTGCGAATCAGCTTGCGCGCGGCAGCGGGCGTGTCGCCGTCGTAGGTGTGGCTCTTGATGGACGGCGCGTCGTCGCCGGCGGTGAAGGTTGCGGTCAGGCGGCGTAGGACGGCGGCCTGGTCCTGGGCCAGCGCCTTGGTGGGAAAGAGATAGAGCGCGCGAGCGCCGTCATCCTTCAGGATCGCGTCGAGCACCGGCAGCGTGTAGCAGAGCGTCTTGCCCGACGCGGTCGGCGTGACGACCACCGTATGCCGACCCGCCGCAATGCTGGCACACGCCTCGGCCTGATGGGAGTAGAGCCGGTCGAAGCCTTCGGCGTGGAGCGCACTCACCAGCCGTGGGTCAAGACCGTCCGGCAGCGGCGCCCATTCCGCTTCGACGGCCTCGGTCGTCTGCCAGTGAACGATATTCGCCCGGCGGCGCACCGGCGTGCGCCAGCTCGCCAGTAATTGTTCGAGGTTCATGGCCCGGCCTCCCACGGCGGCATGTATACGTACACTTGCCGCTAGTATACCAGCCCGGCCGTTGAATAGCTGAATCTGGTATCAACCTGGCGGCGCGGTGAACCACTGCCCTTTGCGAATGGACTGATAGGCCGGGCGAAAGCCGACTGCTTCATAGGTCTGGCGCGCGGGTGATCGCGTGCTCTCGGTTTCGACCAGCGCGTGCGTCGCCCCGTATTGCTGGAAACGCTGAAGCATCGTCAGGAGCAGTGCCCGCGCAATGCCCTGTCCCTGGTGTGCCGGCACAACGCCGAGCGGCTCAACCTGCGCCAGCCGGCGCGCGTCGTCCAGCCAGCCGATACAGAACCCGGCCAGTTCGCCGCCGGGCGTCACCGCGACCAGATCGAGCGCGGGCCGGTGCTGCGGCATCTGTAGCGTGCGCGCCCGCCAGTCTGCCGTCATGGACGTGCTCGCGAAGGCGCTCCGGTGGGCGGCGACATAGGCCGCGACTTCGTCGGCGCCGGCCAGCGGCCGGATCGTGATGCCGGCTGGCGGCGCTGGTGCCTCCACCGGCGCATCGAGTGGGCGGCGCAGCATGATGTAGGCGTAGTCGTCGTCAAGGAGGTAGCCGTAGCGGGCGAGCAGCGAGAGCCGCTCCGCGTCGTCCTCGCGCGCCTCGGCCCAGTAGGGCAGCGGGTGGCCGCGCTCGGTGTCGAGTTCGCGAAAGCGTGTCGGCGCCCACTGGAACATGGCCGCTTCCACCGCCGCTTGCTCCGGCCCTGGGCGCACATAAAAATCGAGCGCCGCCCACCAGATCTGCCAGGCAGCAAAGCCCACCACCCCCTGACCGCCCAGCCAGAGAACCATATCCTGCTGTGTCTGGCTCGCCGGCGAGCTCAGCCGCCAGGGAAAGTCAACTAGATGACGG
Organism: Thermomicrobiales bacterium; assembly: GCA_035763465.1. GTDB lineage: Bacteria > Chloroflexota > Chloroflexia > Thermomicrobiales > CADCWN01 > DASUBC01. Next base: position 433 of record DASUBC010000208.1, on the reverse strand, counting down.
CTATTCGGCGGCGCGGCGCGGATGAGGTCTGCGACCCCGGCAAGATCGGTGTCCACGTTGAAGGGCCACATCGTCAGCGTCATCGAATGCCTCCGCGTTGTGCGGGTGTAATGACTCCCTGCACACTGCCAGCTGGAGTGCCGAACGCATCGTAGCATGGGGGCATTGGATGATGCTGGCCGATAGCTGTCCGGCTTTCGTTGCGACCTCCGGCGTTATAATCACCCAGCGTGATGCTACTGCTGATACCAGCACTGTGAGGAGGCCCGATGGAAGCGACCAAACTGGCGCTTGGCCCACTCGATAACAATGTCTATGTGCTGGCCTGTGCGCGCACCGGCGAGAGCGTCGTCGTTGACGCATCGCACGATGCCGCGCGGATAGCCGACGCGGCGCGTGGCACGACCGTGCGCTCGATTCTGCTGACGCATGG
>DASUBC010000207.1:0-9734 GCA_035763465.1 Thermomicrobiales bacterium | reverse complement strand
CATGGGCGGCGAGACGGTCAGCGTTGGGATTGTCGGGGCGGGGCGCTTTGGCACGACCGTCGCGGCGCAACTGGGGCAGATGCGCGACGTGCGGCTGGTCGCGGTGGGCGACATCCGCCCGGAGAACGCGCGGGCCGCGCTGCGCGCCGCCGGGTACGGCGCTGAGCAGATTGGCGAGGCGGCGACGCCCGGCCAGGTGGCCGACGCCCGCGCCGCCGGCCGCGCGGTGCTGACGACCGACCCGCTCGCCATCGCCCACAGCGACGTGGACGTCGTGGTCGAAGTGACCGGCGTGCCGGCGGTCGCGGCACTGGTGGTCAGCGAGGCGCTGGGCCACGGGCGGCACGTCGTCAACGTGACGGTCGAGGCCGACGTGCTGCTCGGCGCGTACTTCGCCCGCCGCGCCGCCGCCAACGGCGCCATCTACTCCGTCGCGGACGGCGACCAGCCCGGCGTGACGCGCCGGCTGATCGGCTGGGCGACGGCGCTCGGCTATCGCATCGTCGCGGCGGGACGCGGCACGCGCTTCTACCCCTTCGACGCCGAAGGCCAGCCGGAGGACGCCTTCGCGCGCTACGGCTTCTCCGACGACCTGGTGACGCGGCGGCGCTACAACGCGCAGATGTACAACTCCTTCCGCGACGGCTCGAAGGCGCAAATCGAGATGACCTCGCTGGCGAACATGACCGGTCTGGTGCCGGACGTGCGGGGAATGCACCAGCCCTCGGCGGGCGTCGGCGACCTGGCGCGCTGCTTCTGCCCACAGGAATATGGTGGGCTACTGGCGCGCGAAGGTGTGGTCGAACTGGCGAACGCGGTCGCGCCCGACGGTGAATCGCTGCTGCCGGACGAACTCACCAACGGCGTCTTCGTCGTCCTCGGCACCGACAACCCTCTGCTGGCGGAAGACGCGACGCTCTGGGGCCTCCCCGGCCACGCCGGGCGCTACGCCGCGCTCTACCGCCCCTACCACCTCTGCGCGCTGGAGACGCCCCTCTCTATCCTCGACATCGCGCAGGGGCACGCGACCGGCACGCCGCTGCCAACCCCGGTGGCCGAATGTCTCGCCGTAGCGAAGCGCGACCTCCGCGCCGGCGAGCGCCTGGACGGTTCGGGCGGTAAGACGGTCGTCGGCGCTATCGAGCGCGCGGAGATCGCCCGCCTGGGCAACCTGCTGCCGCTCGGCCTGGCCTACAATGTGCCTCTGCGCCGCGACGTCGCGCGCGGCACGGCCCTCACCTACGACGACGTCGAACTGGACGAGTCGGCGCTGGTCGTGCGCCTGCGCCGCAAGCAGGACGCGATGACGGCCCTCACCCCCTGACCCGCGACCCACTGCGTGGGTACCCCGCCGTGTCACGGGCGAGGGGGAACTGCCGATGGGCTGGTTGGTGTTCCCCCTCGCCTGCAAGGCGGGTGAGGGCCGCCACCCACACGCCCCTCGTCACTCGTCCCTCGTCACGAACTCGTCCAGCGGCACGATGCGGTAGCCGCGCGCCCGCAGGCCGGCGATGGCGGCGGGGAGCGCAGCCACCGTCTGGGCGCGGTCGGCGACGGCGCGCGTGCCCTCGCCGTCGTGCAGCAGGATGATGGCGCCGGGGCGCGCGGCGGCGACGAGGCGGCGGGCGATGGTCGCCGCGCCGGGACGATGCGGGTCGTTGGCCTCGGCGCTCCACTGCACCGGCAGCAGGCCGCGCCGCCGCACGGCGCGCAACTGCCAGGGCGTATGAATGCCGAACGGTGGGCGGAAGTAGCGCGGCGTGACGCCGGTCTGCTCCCGAATGATGGCCTGCGCGCGGTCGAGGTCGCGGTAACGCGGGTCGAGGATGGCGTCGCGCCAGCGATGGGCGGCGGTGTGGTTGCCGATAGTGTGCCCCTCCGCGACGATGCGCCGCGCCAGCGCCGGCTCGCGCAACACGTTCGCGCCGACCAGGAAGAAGGTCGCCGGCACGCCCTCGCGGCGCAGAATGTCGAGAATCCGCGCCGTATGCGGCTCGTTCGGCCCATCGTCGAAGGTCAGCGCCACCACCTGTGCGCGCGTGCGCCCGCGCACGATGGTGCGCCCATACAACTGCGAGCGCGGCCGGGTAGCCAGGAAGAAGGCCACCCCGCCGAGGGCCAGTGCGCCTAGCAGCCACCAGCGGCGCGAGGAACGGCCCTCACCCCCCGGCCCCCTCTCCCGCCGAGCGGGAGAGGGGGTGCCGCCCGCAGGCGGCGGGGGTGAGGGCCGCTCCCCCAGCCCGCCCTCGTAGGGGTCGCGGATGTCGGCGCGGCCCCGGCGGACGGTGCGGCCGAAGCGCTTGCTGAGGATGTAGGCGTAGATGGTCTGGTAGCCAAGTTCGACGGTCAGGAAGTGCCAGAGGCCGCGCCGGAAGCGCCGCGACGACGTGCGGACGATGAGCGCGGGGTCGAACGGCACGCGGCCGATGCGCCGCAGTTTGATAAGAAAATCGGCCTCGTCGCCGATGGTCGGCAGCGCCAGGTCATAGCCGCCGACCCGGTCGAACGCCGCCCGGCGGAAGACGAGATTCGAGGCCATCACGAAGGCCGTGCCGCCGCGCCAGCGGGTGAAGAAGGTATTGACGAGCCGGAAGCCGACCGCCTGCGTCTCGGCCCAGCCGGGCGCGTCGAGGTAGTCCACCGTGCCGGCGATGGCGACGACATCCGGCGCGGCGTCGAGCGCGGTGACGGCGCGGCGCAGCCAGTCGGGGTCGGCGATACTGTCGGCGTCGAGGTTGGCGACGTAGAGCGCGCGGGCGGCGAGCGTGCCGGCCTGCCGCGCGAAGCAGACGCCCTTGCGCGCTTCGTGCAGCACGCGCACGCCGCGCGCGGCGGCGATGGTGGCGGTGTCATCAGTCGAGCCGTTGTCCACGACGATGACCTCGACCGGTCCGGTGAAATCCTGCGCGGCGAGCGAATCGAGGCAGCGGCCAATCAGTCCGGCTTCGTTATACGCGGGGATGACGACGGTGACGCGGGGCGCGACGGTGGTCATACACTACTCCTCGCGGGGCCAGCGCCCCGAACGGGGAGGAAGTATAGATGATGGTTGCAGGTTTGCAGGTTGCAGGTTACAAGTTGGGGTAGGGCGAGGTGGTGGCTTGCTGACAGTGCGACGGCGCCGAGGGCTGCGCCGAATGATGGTGGGTGGCGGCAGCGAGCGCGGCGCCGCTGAGGTGTACCCCGGATTGCAATCCGGGGCTAGCTGGCCTGCGGCCACGAAGTCCCCTCACGGGGACTGGGGCTGGTCAACCAATCAGTCATCAATCAGCCCCGGCGTTGTCCTGAACCCAGTCCGCGCAGGCGGACTTCGTGGCACACCGCAGTGTGCCATGTAGCCCCGGATTGCAATCCAGGGTGGCTCTCATCAGCGCCGTGCTGCCAGCCACCGCGCTCGACCGCATGAACCTGCAACCCGGAACCTGCAACCAACGACGGAGAAGCCCATGCCCCTCTACCACTCCCTCACCGACCTGCGCGCGGCGGCGCACGCGCTGTTGCTGGCGAACCGCAAGGTGGGGACGGAGCGGCTGACGGGGCAGCCCTATGCCTATGTCTGCCCGTCGCGCACGACCTATCCATACCAGTGGCGCTGGGATTCGTGCTTCCACGCTATCGCGCTCTGCGACCTCGAGCCGGCGCTGGCGCGCGACGAACTGACGACGCTCCTCAGCGCGGTCGGGCCGGACGGCTTCCTGCCCCACGTCATCTTCTGGGAGGGGCGGCGGCAGCGCGAGTTCTGGCCGCTGCTGCTGGCGCAGCCCGGCTCCCAGCCGGCGCACAGCGCGCAGACGGGGCCACCGGTGGTCGCGGTGGCGGTCGAGCGTTACCTGACGGCGACCGGCGACGCAGCGACCGTGCGCGCCTGGCTGCCGGCGGTGGAACGCTATTACCGTTGGCTGGGCCGGGCGCGCGACTGGGACAGCGACGGGCTGCTGACCATCATCCAGCCCTACGAGGCCGGCATTGACGCCAGTCCCATCTACGACGCGCCGCTCGGCCTGGCGCGCTTCGACCCGGCCGCCTACGTCTGGCGGTCGCTGCGCTCCACCGTCCATGCCAGCAGCCTGCGCTGGCGGCGCGACCTCATCCGCGCCAGCAACGGCTTTCGCGTCAAAGACCTCTTCATGACCTGCCTCTACGCCTGGAACACGCGGGCGCTGGCGCGGGTCGTCGCGGCGCTCGGCGGCGACGGCGCAGCGTGGGACGCGGCGGGGCGCCGGGCGGAGCAGGCAGTCCTCACGCACTGCTACGACCCCGTGCGCGATACGTTCGAGAATGTGGTAGGCAAAGAGCGGCAGGCCGCGCCGCTGACCATCGCCGGCCTCGCGCCGCTGCTGCTGGCCGGGCTGCCGGCGGAGCGCGCGGCGCGGCTGGTGGAACAACTCAGTTCACCGGAACAGTTCTGGCGGCGCTACCCGCTGCCGACCGTCGCCGCCGACGAGCCGGCCTACAACCCCGGCGCGAGCGTCTTCCTCTGGCGCGGCCCGACCTGGCTCAGCACGAGCTGGCTGATTCACGAAGGACTGCGGCTCCACGGCTACCACGACCTCGCCGCCGGCCTCGCCGAACGCAGCGTGGCCCTCACGCTGAAATCAGGCTTCCGCGAGTACTACCACCCCGACACCGGCGAGGGTTTTGGCGCGCTCGGCTTCGGCTGGTCTACGCTGGTCGTGGATATGCTGCGGTCACTCGGGTAACGCCCCTCACCCCCTGTCCCCCTCTCCCGCCTTGCAGGCGAGGGGGGCAGGGGGTGAGGGCGGTCAGGGCGTCCCGCCGAGGAAGCCTGGCGGTGTATCGGAGAGCACAATGACGTCAAGGGCGGCGGGGATGGCGGTGAAGACAGCGGGCGTGACGCCGATGTTCTCGCCGTCAGCCTGGAGGCGCAGGGGGGTACGCGGGTCGAGGACGACGCGACGGGCGCGGCGATAGTCAATCGCCGGGTCGGCGGCGTGACGGCGGCGTAGCACTGACCAGGCGCGGCGCAGCAGGTCCAGCGGCCCACGCCCGGCCAGCACGCAGACATCGAGCAGGCCGTCATCGGCCCGCGCGCGGGGCGTGATTTCGGCGATGCCGCCATACAGCCGGGTATTACCGGCCACCAGCATCAGCAGCCGCCGGCCGACAGGTGTGCCGTCAATGTCGAGCGCCACGCGCCGGCTGCGAAAGCGCGCCGCAGTCATGATGGCGGCGCAGGCGTAGGCCACCGGACCGGCCAGGCGTTTGAGCCGCCCGAGGAAGGCACTGGCGCCGACCGCCGCGCTCGCCGTCGCGTCGAATCCGGCGCTGGCCATCATCAGGAAGTAGCGGTCGTTGACCCGCCCGAGGTCAACGGTGCGCCGCCGGCCTTCTGCGATGCGCGCGGCGAGGTCGGCCTCGTGTTCGTCCGCGCCGAGTTCGGTCGCCCAGACGTTGACCGTGCCTCCTGGCAGGACCGCGAGGGCCGTCCGGCGCTGTTCCGCCAGCCCCTGGAGCGCCTCGTTCACCGTGCCATCGCCGCCCGCGACCACCACGACATCCAGTCCTGCCGCGACCGCTTCCCGCGCGAAGCGGGTGGCGTCACCCGGCCCCGCTGTCTCCCGTACTTCGACTGCCCACCCGGCTCCTGCCAGAGTGTCCTGCGCGGCCCGCACCTGCGCGTGCCAGTCGTCCTGCCCCGCCGCCGGGTTTACAATGAGCCACGCCTGCGTCACCACTGTGTCCTTTCGAGCCGGGTAGGCGGACATCCGGGCAGTCGGAGTGGGTGCTCCTCGGCGCCGTGGCTGGCTGCTGGCGGCGGCGCCGAGGAGCGCACTGCTCACCGGCCCGGCACGTCTCCTAATAGCGCCGGGCGAGGAGTATTGCCCTGCTCCTCTGCCGGTTGCTCGGCCTGCCCGGTCGCCTCGGCGGTCTCCTCCTGCATGTCCTCGGCCATCGCGGTCGCGACCGCCGCGGCCTCGACCGCCGACGCACCCTCCGTCTGCACAGCGTAGAGCGCCTCCGCGTAATCATCAGTCGCGCGCTGCGCCACTTCGCCGGGCTGTTCGCCGGGCAGGTCAATGCGTAACTGCTCCACCAGCACCCGTAACCCGGCGGCCAGTGGCAGCGCCAGCAGCGCGCCGACCATGCCGAGGAGTTCGCCGCCGACGAGCAGCGCGACCAGCACGGCGAGCGGGGAGAGGCGCAGCGTCTGGCCGTAGACGCGTGGGATGATGATATGCCCCTCAATCTGCTGGTACGCCAGAATCGCCACGAAGACAATCACCGCCGGCACCACACCGCGCGGCAGGGTCGCCAGCACGGCGGGCAGTAGCGCCAGGATGCCGCCGATGAACGGGATGAGGTCGGCGAACGCGGCGAAGACGGCCAGTGCCAGTGCGTGGGGCGTGCCAGCGAACCAGAGCACGATGAAGACGAAGGCGCCGATGAGGAACGAGGTCAGCGCCTGCCCGCGCACGTAGCCGCCGACGACCGTTTCCATCTCCAGCAGCACGCGCGCGGTGCGTAGGTGAAAGCGCCGGGGCAGCAGGGCGAAGGCGAAGCCTTGCACCCGCTCGTGGTCCGCGACGAGGTAGAAGGCCAGCACGACGACGGTCAGGGCCAGGACGACGAACTGCGCCGCCGCGCCCGCGAAGGGCAGCGCTTCGGGCGCCAACGGCTCAAGCAAATGAGCCGGTTGCGCCGATCGAATCGCCTCGGCGCGGTCGGCCAGCGCCGGAATGCTGGCCGCGAAGTTGGCCAGCCGCGCCTGGATTTGCGGCTCGGCCGTGATGAGGTCGTGCACCTGGGCGACGAAGGCGGGAATGACCAGTGCGCCCAGACCGACCACTGCCACGACGAGCGCGAGGAGGATCAGGCCGAGCGCCAGCGCGCGCTTGATTCGGTGCCGTTCCAGCCAGTCAACGACCGGGCTGACGGTGCCGGCCAGGATGAGGGCAATGACGAGGAGCAGAACAACATTCCAAAGCCGCAGCAAGAGCCAGCAGCCGCCGACGATGGCGAGAATGCTGAAGAGTGAGCGCAGGGATATTTCGTGCCGGATGGTGCGTACCGGCGGGGCATCTCGGTGGCCGTCCGGGGTGCTCATAGTGAACTCTCAGGCCGTATCCTGCGGTGGCGACTCATGAACATCCAGCACGCAGCAGGCGATGCCTCAGCCGGGATTCTCCTTTCCCGACGCGAGGTCCCGCTCCTGCTGTTCGCGCGCTTGCTCGGCTGGCGATGGCTGTGTGCCGGTGTCCTCCTTGCCTGCCGCAGCAGAGCGGGGCGGCGGTTGTTCGTGCGTCGTGTCCGGCTCGCGCCGGTCTTGCTGGCGTTTGTCGCGCTCGGTCATCCCGCGCTCCCTTCGTGGATTCTCGCTCATACTCATTGCGTATCTCGCCTGGGCCAGGGAGCAGAGGCGACAGGGGCCGTCTATTCAGCCACCGATTGCCTGCCTGCATATGCAGGTTCTGTGCCACGTTGTGCTCCCGGCGCGGTCGTGCCCGTTCACAACCTGTGCCCCTGCCTCACACGCCGGCGAACGCCCGCCCATGCTTGCGCTCGATGTGCGCGCCGAGCGCGGCGAGGCGTTCGTCGAGGCGCTCGTAGCCGCGGTCAATCTGCGCTTCGTTGTGAATCTCGCTCGTGCCGTCGGCCGCGAGCGCGGCGATGAGCAGCGCCATGCCGGCGCGGATGTCGGGACTGGAGAGCACTTCGCCGTGCAGTTGCGCGGGGCCGACGACGACGACGCGGTGCGGGTCGCAGAGGACGATTTTCGCGCCCATCTGAATCAGCTTGTCCACGAAGAACAGCCGGCTCTCGAACATCCGCTCGAAGATGAGCACCGTGCCGAGCGCCTGCGTGGCCGTGACGACCGCGATGCTGGTGAGGTCGGCGGGGAAGGCGGGCCAGGGACCGTCCTTGATGGTCGGGATGGCGCCGAGCAGGTCGTCCTGCACGGCCAGCGCCTGCTCGCCCGGCACAAAGAGGTCGCGCCCGCGCGCCTCCACCCGGATGCCGAGCCGGGCGAAGGCGAGTTCGATCATCCGCAGGTGCTCGGGCACGGCGTCGCGAATGGTGATTTCACTGCGGGTCGCCGCCGCCAGCCCGATGTAGGAGCCGACCTCGATGTGGTCGGCGTTGATGCGGTACTCGCCGCCGCTGAGACGCTCCACCCCGTCAATCGCCAGCGTATTCGTCCCCACACCGCTGATGCGCGCCCCCAGGCCGTTGAGGAAGTGGCAGAGGTCTTGCACATGCGGCTCGCTCGCGGCGTTGGCGATGGTGGTGCGGCCGGGCGTCAGCACCGCGCTGACGATGGCGTTCTCGGTGCCGGTGACGCTGGCCTCGTCGAGGAAGATGTCGGCGGCGTGGAGTTCGCGCGCGGTGACTTCCATCGCGCCGTCCGGGCACTCCACGCTTGTCGCGCCGAGCGCGTTGAGCGCCAGAAAGTGCGTGTCAATGCGCCGGCGGCCGATACTGTCGCCGCCCGGCAGGGGCAGGCGCACCCGGCCCCAGCGGCTGACCAGCGGCCCGGCCAGCAGGATGGAGGCGCGAATCTGCCGGCAGAGGCGGGGGTCGAGGTCGGTGGGCCGCACGTTGGCGGCGTTGATGGTGACGGTCTGGTGGTCGTGTTCGGTGATATGCGCGCCCAGTTCGCCGAGCAGCGTCAGCAGCGTCTCGACATCGCCGATGCGCGGAAGATTATGCAGCGTGACCGGCTCAGCGGTCAGCAGCGTCGCCGCCAGCACGGGCAGCGCCGCGTTCTTGTTGCCGGCCGCCGCAATCGTGCCGGCGAGCCGGTGGCCGCCTTCAACTAGAAACATGGTTCCTCTCACTTCGTTCGAGTCGGGCAGTCGGGCGGTCGAGCAGTCGGGCAGTGGGGTCTCCTCAGTACTGTGCCGATCTTCTGGCGCAGTGCTAACCCAGCGCACTGCCCGACCGCCCGACTCACTATCGCGGCACGCCTCCTGCGGAGGCGCGGGCAGAGGGATGATACCACCGGCAATGTAGATTGTGGATTGCGGATTCCGACTCAACCAGGCGCCGGCTAGCCATTGCAGCAGCGCCCAGACCAGCCCGACTCCGCAATCGCCCCCCGCAAGCGGGTACCCGATCCACAATCCGCAATCCAAAGAGGAGGAGGCCATGCTGGATATCTTGTCGCGTCACTGGTGGCTGCTGGCGTTGCGCGGCGTCATCGCCATCATCTTCGGTATCTGCGCGCTCATCTGGCCCGGCCTGACGCTGACCGTGCTGGTTCTGCTCTTCGGCGCGTACGCGCTGGTAGACGGCATCTTCGCCGTCATCGCGGGTATCCGCGCGGTCGGGCGGGCGGCGAACTGGTGGGTGCTGCTGCTTGAAGGCATCCTCGGCATCATCTTCGGGCTGCTGACGTTCGCCTGGCCCGGCATCACCGCACTGGTGCTGCTCGTCTTCATCGCCGTCTGGGCTGTCCTGACCGGCATCATGGAGATTGTGGCCGCGATTCAGTTGCGCCGGGAGATTCAAGGCGAGTGGCTGCTGGCGCTCAGTGGCGTGCTCTCGATTATCTGGGGCATCATCCTCTTCGTGCGCCCCGGCGCGGGCGCGCTGGCGATCGCCTGGCTGATCGGCGTCTTCGCCATCCTGTTCGGTATCTCGCTCATCGCGCTCGCCTTCCGCTTGCGGGGCGTAGGCGATAGGGGGTTGGGGATAGGGGATAGAGCGCCGGTGTAGTGCGGCCCTCACCCCCTGCCCCGCGACCCACTGCGGTGGGTACCCCGCCGCCTGGC
>DASUBC010000206.1:0-3089 GCA_035763465.1 Thermomicrobiales bacterium | reverse complement strand
TGCGCGCCTGGGCTGGCGGTCGTCAACATTGACAATGGCATCGGCGCAGGCGCGATGGCGGCGCTGATCGCCAATGGCGCCGCGCGCGGGAAGGGGAGGGACGAGACATGACGGCAGCACTTGAGGAAAAACTGGCGCGGCTACGCGCGATCTTGCTCGAACTTGGCAGCGTCATCGTCGCCTATTCGGGCGGCATTGACAGCACGTTCCTGCTTAAAGTCGCGCACGACACGCTGGGTGAGCGCGCAATCGGCGTGCTGTCGGCCTCCGAGAGCATCGCCTCCGACGAGGTGCGCGCGGCGCTGGCAGTCGCCGAGGAACTGGATATTCCTGTGCTCACGACCTATACCAACGAACTGGCCGACCCAAACTACGCCGCGAATCCCTCCAACCGCTGCTACTTCTGCAAGACGGCGCTCTTCGACGAACTGGAGGAGATCGCCGCGCGCGAGGACATCGCCACGATCGTCTACGGCGCCAACATGGACGACACCGGCGACCACCGGCCCGGCGCGGTCGCGGCACGGGAGCGCGGCGTGCGCGCCCCGCTACAGGAGGCGGAGCTGACGAAAGCTGAGATTCGCGAGGCTGCCCGGCGCCTCGGCGTGCCGAACTGGGACAAGCCAGCGATGGCCTGTCTCTCCTCGCGCGTCGCCTACGGCACCGCGATTGACGCCGGCGTGTTGCATCAGGTCTGGCAGGGTGAGCGTTTCCTGCGCCAGCTCGGCCTCAAGCAGTTGCGCGTGCGCCATCACGGCGCGATCGCCCGGATCGAAGTGCCGCTCGATAGCCTGCCCCGCCTGGTCGAACCGGCGACGCGCGAGGCGATCGCGAAGCACTTCAAAGCCATCGGCTATACCTATATCACGCTCGATCTCGAAGGCTTCCGCAGCGGCAGCATGAATGCTACCCTGCCCATGCCGATCGCCATCCGGCACCTTGCGGGAGAGGGCGTCGGCGATCGGCGGTAGGCGGCGGCTCCTCGCTCTACAACAAGGCTTGCAGCTCAGTCCACGGGTGTGCCCACGGGTTCAGCGGCCAGCGAACTGAGCGCGTACCGCGCCGGCTGCATGGTGGCCGCAGTGTCGCCAGCCCGCGCCGGGTCTGGAGCGTCCAGCGTCACGGCGACGGCCAGATGGTCCGGCAGCGCTGCGGCAGTGTAGGCCGGGCGAGCCGGCGCGGGCAGTTCGATGAGGCGCACCGCGTTATCAAGCGCGGTCGCCAGCCCGCCAGCGTCGAGCAGGCTGCCGGCGGCGCTGGCGACGGCCTCGTTGCCGACCCGCTCGCTAATCTCCGCGAAGCCCCGCGTGAAGATGTCCTGAAAGACACGCCAGACGACGGGGGAGCCAGCGCAGCAGACCTGGGGCCGCGTCCACGAGGGTCTGGCGGCCAGGCGCCCACCATTGGCGTAGATCGACAGGTAGGCCGAGACCACGCCGATGCCGGTGACGGCATCGAAGATGACCTTCTTTTCTTTGCGGTACTCGATGTCCAGCGCCACCTCACCATGCGCGATGGAGACGTCGAACTTCGAGAACCAGCCGCCCCGGTAGCCGATCTTGCCGGTGAGCGACGCCCGCGCTGGGCTGCGCGTGAAGCCAAACCAGTCGAGGCTGAACGCGCTGCCGGCATCGCGCTGCTGGATGCCCGCGATAATGCCCGGCAGAACGAACTTCTTGAGTAGTTGATAGTCGGAGAGCAGAAACAGCGCGTCGCTGCCCGGCGGCGCGAGGTTATTCGGCAACAGGCCAACCGTGGCGCCGTCCGGCAACTGCGCGCTGTCCACCAGCAGGAGAATGTTCAAGGTATTGTTGTTCGGGTTGGTCGCCTGGCTGTTCACGGAGAAATCGAACGCCTGGGGCGCCAGCGGGCCGGCCGCAGCCAGCCCGCTGGGCACGCTCACCGCGCCAACCTGAAAGATGGCATTGTTCCACTGCTGCAACTGGTTGAGATAGGTCCGGAAGAGGGTCGTCAAACTGACGAGCGCCTGACCCGGCAAACCAATCGAAAAAATCGTGTCCAGGTTAGGGTCGGTCAGATTTATGGAGATACGGTATCTGGCGCAGCCATCGCTCCGGCCTGACGCGTCCTGACAACTGACTAGCGGCGCGGTCACCCGGATTGTCGTGCCCGCCAGGTCTCGCGTCACCGCCACGGCGACTGGCTTGCCGCTCACGAGTTTGATCTGACGGTACGTGTAGGCGCCGGAGGTAATCGGCAGCACGATCGCCGCGCCGCGCGCCAGCGGGGTACTGAGGTCAATACCCGGTGTGCCGAAGGCCACGTTCCACACTGACGCTCCGTCTTCGTCGTCCAGCGTCGCATTCCAGGGTGGCAGGCCGGCGCCGGTCGGGAAGGCCCGCTGAAACTGCGTATTCAGCGCCGCCTGCGTAATCGCCAGCACCATGTCGTAACCGGCGATATCCTGTGCCATGACCGTCCTCCTGTCCGATCGGTGGCGGGGCGCGCTGCGGGGTGCTCCGCGGCGTGCTTCTCTCTTGCCGGCTGGCCGCTGCCATTCGGTAGAGTGTGGCCAACGGTGGTCGGTTCTCCAGCTGCTTGCGGTGGAGTGCGCGGCACGCACTTTGCCGTAGGGGGGCGGGGCACGCGCTGTGAATCGCGTGATGTTGGTGGTCATCTAGGTGTCGTCCCTTCCAGCCCTCGCCGTTGCGGTGTCAGCCATTACTCTCACTCTACGCCGCGCAGCCTGTGACAACATCGTAAGGATTACGTAGATCAAGGTGGGGAAAATTGACCGCTAACTACGTAATCGGCCGCTGCCGCGACCACGCGGCGACGTGACTCTTTCGTGGCCGGCCAGAGGGTTTCGCGTGGGCCGCCGTGCCAGCGGGCGCCAGGGTGATCCTGTGCGGCGTCCAGAATACGTAGTTCTTACGATGTTCGGCGCACGGTGGCGCGCTACAGTAGATCAGGAAGTGGTCACTGATGCGGACCGAGGGACTGTGAGGAGAACGATGAACGCGCTCGACCAGGCCCACCAACGAGATCAGGACTGGCCGCGGGCGTGGCCGCGCGACATTACCGGTCTGGACATCAGCGCCTGGCTCCGGCGCGGCTGGTGGGAAGCA
>DASUBC010000205.1:0-13657 GCA_035763465.1 Thermomicrobiales bacterium | reverse complement strand
ATCCGGCTATGAAACCTGAGTGCGTGGGTCGTAAGGCGCAAGTTATTCTGGGATAGCCCCAGGCGCCGTGCTCAACGTAACCGCTTCACACCCCACGCACGCGGTGGTAATCGCGCGTTGCGTATGTGCCGGTGACGACCTGAGCGAGCCGGACTATGCCCAGTTCCGGCGCGCCGTCTGGCACCGGCGAGGCAGCCCGGCAGGCACGCAGATGGGCAACCTCAGCGGTCAGTGCTGTCGCGAGCGTCTGGCAGGCGCGGGTATGACACTCCTCCGCCGTGAGCGCCAGATCGCGCTGACCGATGGCCGCCGCTTCGACGACCACGAGGTTCACCATGCCCTCTCGCTCGTCTCGCGCCCAGGTCCGCAGGTCGTTCGCCAGCCGGATCGCGCGCGCGCAGATGGCGGCAAGTTCGGTGAGGTAGGGCAGACGCGCGGCGAGGCAAGGGTCGTCATACAGGATCCAGCACGCGGCAAGATAGTGCGCGACGCCGATACTCTCCTCGGTCAGCGCCAGTAGTACAACCGTTGTGGGCAAGGCGGAAGCATCCAGGGCCAGGCGGCTCTGCGCGACGATGGCGGCGATCATGCGCGCGAAACTGGCGCGCCAGGTGGGCGCCAGCGCGGGAAACGTGTGTGCCGCCGCCAGCCGCCGACCCAGCGCGGCCAGCACACGGCCGAGGTCAACGCCCGGCGCGGGCACGCCGGCAGGGGGCGCGGGAGGCGCGCCGGGCACGCTGTCCACGATTGCGCCGTACCAGGCCGTCAGCGCATCCAGGGCGGCGCTCAGTTCCCCGTTGTCTACCAGGGCGTCAAAGGCGAGCGTCCAGAGTGTGATCAGGCCGGCGGTGACACGCTCCGCGCCGCCAACATCGGGCAGGTGGACAGCGACGGTGCCGGCGACAGCAGCCAGGTCGGCGCCGCTGAGCACCGGAAACAGCGCTGCCCATTGCGCCAGCTCATCGCGCAGCGCGTGCGCCACTAAAGCATCCATCCGTGTCAGCCGCCCCGCGCGTCGCGGTAGCGTTGCAGCGCGCCGATTATCGCCGACCGGACGATGGCATAGGGCGTGTACAGCCCCTTGCCCACCCACAGTTCGGGGTAATCGGTATCGTGGAAACGCGCCGACAGGTAGGCGGCGCCGCGCGCCAGGGCCGGCCCAATCAACCCCTCCGCCTCCGGCGCGAGGGTCAAGAGGGACTGGAGGGCATAGGCGGTTTCTTCGGCGGTGCCGGTGTACCAACCCCAGGAGCCATCCGGGCGCTGCGTCTCCAGCAGCCAGCGGCCAGTCCCCGCCACCAGTTCATCGGCGAGGCCACAGGCGCCGAGCACGACCTGCGCCGTGGCGTAGTAGGGCGAAACGTGCCACTTATCGAACCAGTATGCGCCGCCCCGGCGCTCATCCCGCAGGTACGCGAGAATCTTCGTGATCTGCGGCGCGTACCTGCCTACACCGCCGGCCTGCCAGTCGCGCAGCGCCTCCAGCACATGCGCGTTCACCGTCGTCGAGGTCGTGCGTTCAAAGGGGAACGAGCGGAAGCAGCCCTCGCCCTCAAACGCCAGCACTGCCGCCGGATCAATGATGTAGCCATGCCGCCAGAGGACCAGCAGCGCCACCACCGTATCGTCGGCGTCGGGCACCAGACCCTCGCGGCTGAGGCCAACGCCAGCTGGCTGGAGTGAATCCTGGAGATACTCAAGGTGTGGCCGCAAGCCCGCCAGCCGCAGCGTCGTCGGCCAGAGGTTGTAGAGCACCCAGTTTTTCTCGAAGATTTCGAATGGGTAGACCGTGCAGGCGCCGCCATTCAACGAGACACTGACGACGCGGCGCAGAAACGCTTCTGCCTCGGCATCGCGGCCACCGCCAACCACGTAGGCCGTCGCGGACGGCGAGTTGCCATACGCGCCGTTGGCGCCCTGGAGACGCCGTACCTGGCTCCAGTCGAGTTCGCGGCCGAGAAATTCCAGCGAATGGACGATGGTCGTCGGCTGGGCGTAGAAACCTTCTGGCGGCAGGCGGCGCAATTTATCGTCGCGCAGCGCCATGACTGGCGCGAAGGCGTCGAAGGGCAGCGGCAGGCCGAGCTGCTGCGCCTCATCAAGCAGACGGGGCACGAGCAGTTCAAACGCGATCGTCTCATGGGGATCGTCCAGCCAGTCGCCAGCATGATGCCAGACCCAGGCAATAGCCTGGCGCACCGCCAGCACCGCCCAGTCCTCGCGGAGGTCGGCCAGCCGCACCAGCGCCGCCAGCGTGGAGACGAGCCGGTCGTGCGCGGTGGGTATGCGCCCCCCCCACGACCCATCGTCATGCTGAAACTGCCGTAGCCAGCCCAGGCTCGCCGGGAACGCCAGCTGGGCGGGATCGCGTGGCGAGCGCAAGGCGGAGACGAGCGCCGTGTCATAGGCCGATTCGGACATTGCGCCATCGCGCATACCACGCAAGAGCTGGCGGGTGGCAACCGCCAGGTCCGCGCGCGAGACCGACCCCGCATTGTTCGCAGGCGCTGGCCGCCGTAGGAGCCAGCTGGTTGCGTGCTGCTTCGGCGCCATGACCATCGTAGCCATCCTTCCACCTACGCGGCCGCCAGCTCCCCCACCCGGCGACACCAGCCAACGTGGCATATTCACGTTGGCTGGGCTTATAGTACCGAGACATTTGGCCCGAACCTATAGGCATATTGTCCTAACTCTCACTATCCGACTGGCTACCACGCCACTCTCCACCAGTACCGTGCCGCCCCTGACCTTCATCACGAGAGCTGCGGTTGTTCAAGGAAGGCTCGTACTGCGCCGGAAGGAGATGGAATGAATTGCGTGCCACGGCGTTATTAAGGAGTACACACAAGTGTCTTGTGCGCTACACGATTGTGCTGCTGGCGCAAGGTACAGCGCTCATCACCCTGAATGGACAGGTGACGGCGCGCACCTTGCGAGCGACAATCACTATGAAGTTGCAGGTTGCAGGTTGGCAGGTTGCAAGTTGGAGTCGGCAGGCGCCTCGGGTAGTAAGCAATGCCTTGTGCCGCCGAGAACCTGTAACCTGCAACAATCGCACTGTAACTTGCAACAACCGTAACGGGAGGATAGACGTACGCCAAAGACGATTCATTCCACGAAAAGCCCGGTTGAGCACGCGCTCTTAATTGCCGTTGACTGGCGGCAGCCTATTCCGCAGAACACGCTGCGCTGGTCGGCCAGCGATTCGCTGGAGGAACTGGCGCGGCTGGCGGAAACCGCCGGCATGGAAGTGGTCGGCGCGGTGTCGCAGAAGTTGCCGCGGCCGGAGCCGCGCACCTATGTCGGCAAGGGTAAAGTCCAGGAGATCGCCGACCTGCGCGAGTCGCTCGGCTATGACACGGTCATCGCCGATGAAGAACTCTCGCCGAACCAGCAGCGCGGGCTGGAGGAGGCGCTGGGCGTCAAGGTGCTCGATCGCACGGCGCTGATTCTCGACATCTTCGCGCAGCGCGCCCAGACGCGCGAAGGGCGCTTGCAAGTCGAGGTCGCGCTGCTCGAATACCGGCTGCCGCGCATGACCCGCATGTGGACGCACCTGTCGCGCCAGACGGGCGGCAGCGGCAGTGGTGGGGGCGGGGGCGCCGCCGGCACCGGTGGCGGCGTCGGTCTGCGTGGTCCCGGTGAGACCCAGATCGAAGTTGACCGCCGGCGAGCGCGCGACCGTATCACGCTGCTCAAAGAGGAATTGCACCACATTCACACTCAGCGCGAGATTTACCGTGAACGCCGGCGCGGCAACGAAGTGCCGGTCGTCGCGCTCGTCGGCTACACCAACGCCGGCAAGTCCACCCTGCTCAACGCGTTGACGGATGCCGGCGCGCTGGCCGAAGACAAGCTCTTCGCCACGCTCGACCCGACGACGCGGCGGGTGCTGCTACCGAATGGCCGGTCGGTGCTGCTGACCGATACGGTCGGCTTCATCAATAATCTGCCGACGACGCTGGTCGCGTCCTTCCGTTCAACGCTCGAAGAAATTAACGAGGCGAACGTGGTGCTGCATGTCCTCGACATCACCCACCCGAACGCGGCGGAGCAAGCGCAGACGACGCAGCAGGTGCTCGCCGAACTCGGCGCGGCGAACCGGCCGATGATCACCGTGCTGAACAAGATTGACCTGCTCGATGACACGGCCGTGCCGGCTGACCTGGCGCGTGACCTGAAGCTGCCGCCGGACTATGTGCCGGTGTCCGCACAGCAAGGCGTCGGCCTGGAGACGCTGCTGGACCGCATCGCCCAGCTGCTCGAACAGGACCTGGTGGATGTCAGCGTCACGGTGCCCTACGCTCGTAACGATCTGGTCGAACTCTTTCACCGCGAAGGCCAGGTCGCGTCGGTGGAATACGGTGAGGCCGGCGCCACGCTGACCGGCCAGTTGCCGCCGCGCTTGCTCGACCGGTTCCGGGCGTTCAGCCCCGCGCAGGGCCGGCGCGGGCGCGCTACCCGGCCGGCACTGGCAAGTTAGTACGCTAGTACCCCGTCGAAACAATTGACGTTGGCTTCGGGAGCTGGCACGATACAGGTACTCGCGCAGAGTGCCGCGTGCCGGCTTGCCATGTGCCGCGTGGCAGCCCACAAGCGCGATCCACCGCGACACGGGAGAGGAGAAGGCGCGGCATGGTCTCGGGAGAGCGTCTGGCGGCGTTGCTGGGACGCATTCAGGTCGCCGGCAATGTTGACCTCGCGGCGGTTGCCAGCAGCGATGGGTTTCTGCTCGAAGCGGCGCAGGTTGCCGGTATTGACGCGGAAGAGATTATCGCCGTCGCGACGAATGGGTTGATGGTCGCCCTGGCGATCGGGCGCGAAATCGGGCGGGGGGCGATTGACAGCGCGATTTTCGAGTATCGCGAGGGCACGGTAATGCTCGCCGCGCTTGATGAGGAACTCGTGCTGGTGCTGCTCGCGGGTCCGGACACGAACCTCGGCCGGCTACGCCTGTTCGCCCATCGCTACCGCGACGAACTGATCGCGGCGGCGAGCGTGAAGTAGCGAGTAGCGAGTAGGAGGTAGAGCGTTGGTAGCAGGATGCCGAGCCGAGCGGGAAGCCGTTCCACTCGCTACTCGCTACTCGCTACTCGCTCCTCAGGAACGACGATGACGACAGCGCTCCTGCCACCACTCTTGCCGGGGGTTAGCCCGTATCGCCTGGCGCTCGTGCTCGAGCGGCTGGAAGAAGAACGGCAGCAATGTGGCGCAATCTATTGCTTGCTGATCGATCGCGCGGGTCAGGTCATCGCCGCCGACGGTTTTGCCAGGCTCGCCGACGCTAAGACGCTGGCACTGCGGTTAGTGCCGATCTTCCTCGCCAGTCGGTCACTCTCGCGCACCTTTCGCGAGTGGCCGGTGCGCGTCGAACTGGAGGTTGGCGGCCAGCAACGCCTGGTGACCCTGCCGCTGCTCGATCAGTGGCTGCTGGCAATGGCCTTTGACCCCGGTGGCCCGGCGGCGCCAGCCGCCACCCTGACCGAGCGGTGGATGCAGCAGCTGACGCCGTTGCTGCCGCAACGGCCACCCGGCGGCCGGCCGCGCCAGCCGGCTGGAACGATTGTCATGCGGGACGGCGTCAATCTGCTCTTCCGCGACGACCAGGAAGGTGAGTGAGGATGGCGGTTATCAACGTCGCCACCCGGGAAATCCATGCAAAAGTCGTCTACTACGGGCCGGGGTTCTCCGGCAAGACGACGAACCTGGAGTATATCTATCGCCGGGTGCCGCAGGAGTCGAAAGGCGAGATGCTTTCGCTCGCCACCGAAACCGAGCGCACGCTCTTCTTCGACTTCCTCCACCTGGACGTCGCCCAGGTACGCGGCTTCACCGTGCGCTTTCATCTCTACACGACACCGGGCCAGCAGCTCTACGAGCGCACCCGGTTCGCGGTGCTCAACGGCGCGGACGGCGTAGTCTTCGTCAGCGACGCCGAGCGCGAGCGTCTGCGCGACAACGTCGAGAGTTTAAAGGAACTGGCGCAAAACCTCACCAAGCAGGGCAAGCAGTTCCGCAACTTTCCACTGATCATGCAATACAACAAGATCGATCTGCCTTCGGCGCTCCCCGTGCCGGTGCTGGACCGCTACCTCAACCCGATGAAAGTGCCGCGCTACGAGTCCATCGCCGTGCGCGGCCAGGGCGTCTTCGAGACGCTGCGCGGCATCTGCCGGTTGGTGACGAACCAGCTGTAGGGAACGGCCCCCCGGCCCCCCAATGCTGGGGGAGTAACCTATCCCAAGTACCAGGGCTATCAGAAAACCGCCCAGGTCGGGCCAGCGTGCTCCTCCCAGCATTGGGGGCCGGGGGGCCGCGCGCGCCGCGCGTTTGCGGTATGCTGTGGGGGCCGGTGCTTTAACGACCGGGCTGGACGTGGAGAGGAGGAGATCATGACTGGAGCCGCATCCACGACCGTTACTGAGGGGCAACTTGGGCAGGCGCGTCGCGACATCATTGACGCCGCAGCCGGCCTGGTGCAGGCCCAGGTGCTCTCACCATCACAGCATGGCAACATCAGCGTGCGTATCCCCGGCGCCGATGTCATTATGTTGACCTCGGTTTCGTCGCTCGCCGATGTCACTCGCGAAGGGCTGGCCGCGCTCGATCTCGACGGCAACGTCATCGAGGGCCAGATCGCGCCGACCTCGGCCGAAATCATCAAGATGCATACGGAGGTCTATCGCAAGAGGGCCGACGTCGGCGGCGTCATTCACACGCACTCGCCCTTCGCCACGACCTTCGCCGTCGCCAATAAGCCGCTCGCGCTGGTGTCGGAGGCGCTGGTGCGCTTCGGCATCGAAGAACCGATCCCCGTCGCGGCCTATGCGCCGCGCGGTTCGCGTGAATCGGTCTCGAATATCGTGGATGTAGTCGGGCCAAAGACGAAGGCCGTGCTGCTCCAGAACCACGGCCTGCTGGCCTTCGCCGAGACGGTCGCCGCTGCGAAGCACCTGGTGCTGGTGATCGAGGAAGCGGCGCAGGCGGCGATCCTGGCGTCCGCACTCGGCGGCGCGACCGTGATTCCCGCCGCGATGATGCACTACACCCGGCAGCGGGCCGAGGAATACGCGACACGCGGCGCGCTCACTGCCGACCGGCCGGCCGACTGACCGGCCCGGCGCGTTCAGCGCAAGACGCCGTACCGGCGCGGTGCCTGGGAACGCTCGTCTACGCGGCTATCAGCGCCCCAGCGGAGCGCCGCGAGATCGAGGAGCACTACCAGCACGACCGCGACAAGGAATCCCATGGCTTGCCTCCCAGCTTCTGGTGCGGACGCCGTTGTCCGCGTTCGAGGTTGTCCGGCCAACCTCAGTCACTCCTGTTAACGGCGGTGGAGAAGGCTTATTCCACCTCGGCCAGCGTGCGCGAGGCGAGCAGCAGCAGAACGACGCTGTAGCCGGCGAGAATGGCATACTCGCCCCAGACCGCGCTGAACGCGCCGCGCGGACGGATCAGCTCCTGAATTACCTTGTTGGCGTAGTAGAGCGGCAGCAGGCGCCCGATCAGCTGTGCCCATCCTGGCAGCCGGTCGCTCTGCACCAGGAGGCCCGACAGAAACACCGACGGCAGGATAATCAGCGGGATGAAGGGAAAGACCTGGCCTTCGTTGTGCGCGAAGGTGGAGATGAAGATGCCCAGCAGCACCGACGCCACCGCCAGCGCCCAGATTACGGCGAAGAGCGCCAGCAAGGTGCGCGCCGGGTAACTCAGCCGGAAGAGGAGCAAGACTTCGGTCAGCGCGGCGACCGCCTGGAGCGTCGCCAGGCCGAGGTAGCCCAGCAGATACCCGCCGATAATCTCCGCCCGCCGGAAGCCGTTGATGAACATCCGCTCCAGCGTGCCCGCTGTGCGCTCGCGCACCAGCACGATCGCGCAGAGCAAAAAGGCCAGGAAATGCACCAGGAAGGCCGCGATCGGGATGGTGTAGCGCGCGACCGGAAAGTTCGGCGGCAGGGTGTCGAAGAAGATTTTCAGGAAGTAGACGATGATCAGCGGCGCGACGACCGACAGCCCGAGCAGCCGGCGGTCGCGCCATAGCTGCCGGATGACCCGCCGGGCGACGATGATGGCGTGACGCATGGCAATCCTCCCGTTGGCAGGTTGCAGGTTACAAGTTCCAGGTTATGCGTATCCACGGCCAGCGCGTTCAGCGAACGACAGCCGCAGGCATTCGGAAACGTGGAAGCGATCGAGAATGAAGCGCACGGGGAGCGGCGCCCAGGCTTTGCGCCGATCGGTGATGAGCCGTGGCTTGTCCAGGCGGACACACCGCCCCCGTGCCTGGAGTTCACACGACCCCGCCGCCAGCACGTTTTTCACCCAGTCACTGTCCGCGCCATAGGTGAGCGCGACGAGATACCCATCGTTCAGGCGAAAGGCGTTGATCGGCGTGCGATAGGTGCGGCCCGATTTGCGACCGACATGCGTCACGATTGCAAATCCAGGGAGATAACCAGCGAACTTTGACGTCAGCCGGTTGGTGAAACGCCGGTTGAAGCGTGCGATACTGCGTGGTGCTGGCAACGTTCTTCCTCCCAATCGAGTGTGGTAAGCGACCCTGCAACTTGCAACCTGCCAACCTGCAACATCGTCATCCCCGCACATGCACCGGCCAGACGCCGAAGGCGATCAGGCGCGCGATGAGGCGTGGGAAGAGAGCGCGGAGCACCGGCAGCCGCACCAGCGGCGAGTTGGGCAGGGACGCCTGGCCGGCCAGCGCCGGCGCCGCTACGCGCTGGTGCAAGAAAATCTGCATCCCTTGAATTACCCGCGTCGGCAGGGTCCGCCGCCACTGCACGGCCGCCAGGTGGCCCACCCGCAGCGGCCCAGCGCGATACGCGGCGCCCAGCACATTGGCGGCGACGACGGCGTCCTGAATCGCGAGGTTGATGCCGACCCCGCCGATGGGCGACATTGCGTGCGCCGCGTCGCCAAGACAGAGCAAGCCTGGCCGGTACCAGCGCCGCAGGCGATTCACCTGTACGGAGAGCAGTTTGACCTGGTCCCAGTCGCGCAGTTCGCCGGCGCGGTCGGCGAACTCCGGCGCCAGTTCACGCAGCGACTGCTGGAAGGCCGGCAGGCCGGCCGCGCGCACCTGCTGGTCTATGCCTTTCGGAATGATGTAGGCGACCTGCCAGTAGTCGCGGCGATTGATGAAGAGCAAGAAATGGCCGGGGCGCATCCGGAAGGCGGTCGTCGCGGGGTCGTCTGGGCGGCGCGACAGCCGGAACCAGAGGACGTCCATCGGCGGGGCGGCGCCGGCTGGCGCCAGCCCCGCCTGCTGGCGCACGGTTGACGAGCGGCCATCGGCGGCGACGGTCAGCGGGGCGCGCACTTCCTGCCAGCCGTCCGGTCCCCGATAGCGCACACCCCGGACGGCGCCGCCCTCCTCGATGACCTCCTGGACATCCGCCTGCATCCGCAGGTGGAAATGCGGATAGCACTGCGCTGTGGTGGCGATGAAGTTCAGAAAGTCCCATTGGGGCAGGAAGGCGATATAGGGCCAGCGGGTACGCAGAGACCGAAAATCGGCGATGATGATCGTGCCCTGCGGTGTGCTGGCCTGGAGCAGCGGCGCTTCATCGTGCGGCAGGCGCAATACGTCATCGGCCAGGCCCAGTTCGTCCAGGATCCGCAGGGTCGAAGGGTGGATGGTATCGCCGCGAAAATCGCGCAGGAAGTCGCCGTGCTTCTCCAGCACGACCACATCTACCCCCTGGCGCGCGAGCAGGAAGCCCAGCATCACGCCCGCCGGGCCGCCGCCCGCGATGCAGCACTCGGTGCGCGTCACCCGCCCGGCAGTCTGCGTGGTGGCGGTCGTTGCCGCTTGCCCGGTCATCGCACACCCGCCTGTTCATACATTGTTCTATCCTGTTGCTCGATCAGCGTCAGGAGCACGGTTTCCAGCGAATCGGCGGCGAGCGTGACGGCCTGCACGTCCGGCGCCAGGCCATAGGGGTGGAGCGCGCCGGCCAGGTCTTCCGGGCGGCTGCCAATTACCACTGTCTCGTCCCGCCCATCCTCGCGCACCGTCAGCCGGGTATGGCCGCGTTCCAGCAGTCGCTGAGGGGCGTCGCAGGCGATGATCCGGCCCGCGTAGAGCATGGCGATCTGGTCGCAGAGCAGGGCTTCGTCCATCAGATGGGTGCTGATGAAGAGCGTGGCGCCCGCGGCGGCGAGCGCGCGAAACTGCTGCCAGAAGCGGGTGCGGAGCGCGGGGTCTACGGCGGCGGTCGGCTCGTCGAGCAGGAGCAAGGTCGGCCGGTGGACGAGCGCCGCCGCCAGCGAGACCCGCCGCCGCATCCCGCCCGAGAACGAGGCAATGCTATCGTCCGCGCGCTCCGCGAGCTCGGTGAACGCCAGCACCTCGGTCACGCGCGCGGCCAGATCGGGCACGGCATGGGCGGCGGCGAAGAAGGCGATATTGTCGCGCGCCGAAAGGTCATCGTAGAGTGCGGGCGCTTGCGGCATGTAGCCGATCTGCTGGCGCACCCGCGCCCGGTCCCGCAGCGGATCGGCGCCCAGTACGCGCAGCTCGCCGCCCGACGGCCGCAATGCGCCGACGAGCGCCTTGATCAGCGTCGTCTTGCCGGCGCCATTCGGCCCGACCAGGCCAAAGAGCGCGCCGCGCGGCACCGTCAACTCCACGCCCCGCAGCGCCTCGATCGCGCCGTAGCGCTTGGTCAATCCACGCACGGCGATGGCCGGCTCGGTCGCGGACGCCGCTGCCACGGTCGGCACTCGTCCATTCAAACCAGTCATGGCGTAATCCTTTCTTGCTCCGCGTCGTCCACGCGCAGGCCACACAGGAAGATGTCAACCACCGTTCGAACATGCGCCTCGGCGTCCGGCATATATTCAGCCAGCGCGGGCATGGCGACCCGGCTGAGGAGCAACGGCGCGAACATGCCGAGGAAGGCGACCGCGCCCGCACGCGGATCGTGTGGCCGCAGGCGACCTAACTCCACCTGCCGCGCGAGATACGTGGTGAGGAAGGCAAGGCCGCGCCCCGGACCATGCTCGATCAGGATGTGCGCGATCTCGGGCCGCTGTACCGCCTCGGTGAGAATCAGCCGGGCCATGCGCGCTTCGGCCGGCTGGTTGAACGTTGCCAGCAACGCGTGCGCGAGCGTCTCCAAGACCTGCTCGGGTGGCGCGTCGAGCGCGAGTTTGCCGCCCACGACCATGCCGAGCACCGGTACATGGGCCTCGATGACGGCCTGAAAGAGCGCCTCTTTGGTCGGAAAATACCAGTAGATCAGCGCGGGCGACTGGATGCCCGCCGCCCGCGCGATGCTCTTGATCGTCGCACCGCGAAAGCCCTTGGCGGAGAACTCTGCGAACGCGGCTTCCAGAATCGCTCTCCGCCGGTCAGTGTCTTCCATTCCGCCTCCACTTGACTGATTGTTCAATCAAGAGCATATACCTGATTGAACAATCAGTCAAGTGATTAGAGAGGAGGAGAGCGTTGCGTGGTGAGGAAACGGTGAGGAAGCCGAGCGGCGACGCGGGCCGGCAGCCAGGCGAAGAACGCGCCTCGTCGCTCCTGGACCTGGGCCGTGGTCCTCAGGCAGGTGTTGGCCGTCACCTCCGCGCGCCCAGGCCCAGATCGCCTCGGCGGGGTTGCAGTCGGGGCTGTCGGCGGGCAGGCAGACCAGGCACAGGGCGAGGGCGGGCGTCGCCAGGTAGTCGCGGACCGCCTCGCCGCCACGGGCTGGGCCGTTGTCCCAGATAACGATCAGCGGCCCGGGGTTGAAGCCGCGCCTCCTCTCTCGCCGGCAAAAACGTGTAGAATGCCCCCGCACACTGCGGTCAGACAAGCGCGGAGGGGGGAAGCATGCGAGGCGAGGGGTTCGCGTATCTGCTGATGCCGCCGGCGTGGGGCTGGTTCCAGGTGCCTGCCGACCGACCGAACGTCAACATGGCCTACTCGCTCAGCCTCGCCTGCCTGAGCTTCGTCCTCGCGGCGGTGCTTGGGCACTACATCGTCGCCTTCCTGCGCGCTCGCAAAATCGGCAAGCAGGTCCGGCCCGAGGAACCCGAGCAGAATCAGGTCAAGACTGGCACACCGACGATGGGCGGGCTCATCTTCCTCATCCCGGCGATCATCGTCACGATCGCCTTCAACCTCTACGATCGCCTCTCGATGCTGCTGCCGATCGGTGCCCTGGTCGCCTGCGGCATTCTCGGTGCGCTCGACGATCGGCTCAGCCTGGTCGGTGGCGCACGCTCCGGCGGGATGAGCGTGCGGATGAAGGCCCTCTGGCTCCTGCTCTGCTCGGCGGTGATCGCGGCCATCCTCTACTGGCCGCTGGGCCTGCACCACTTTACCTTCCCCGGCCTCGGACGGCACGACATCGGCCTGCTCTATCTCCCGCTGGCGGCGCTCGGCATCTTCGCGATGGCCAACGCAGTCAACTTCACCGATGGTCTCGACGCGCTGGCCGGCGGCACCGGGATGATCGCCTTCGTCTCCTACGGGATCATCGCCTACATCCAGGGCCAGGTCGGCGTCGTGACCTTCTGCTTCATTATGGTCGGGGCGCTGCTCGGCTACCTCTGGCACAACGCCCACCCGGCCCAGGTGATCATGGGCGACACCGGCTCCCTCGCCCTCGGTGCGGGGCTCGCCACCGCCGCGCTGATGACCGGCCAGTGGGTACTCCTGCCGATCGTCGGGCTCGTCTTCGTCGCGGAGGCGCTCTCGGTCGTCCTCCAGGTCGCCTACTTCAAGCGCACCGGCGGGCGGCGCATCTTCAAGAAAAGCCCGGTCCACTACCACTTTCTGCTGCTCGGTTGGTCGGAATCGCAGGTGATGATGCGCTTCCTGCTCGTCGGCGTGATGGCCGGGTTGTTCGGGGTCGCCCTGGCCTTGCTGTGAGCAGCGGGCTGTGGGACGTGGGCAGTCGGCGCGGCGCTGGTGGGAAGCGCAGGGCCGGCGTGGGGTGCCGGTGAACTGAAGTCTCGGCTGGCGGCTATCACCGCGAAGCCCCCTCCGGGGACTTCGTGGCGCGCACGCCCGGGGTACCCGCGTGCGGGTCGCGCGGTTTCAGCTGCCAGCCTCGCCCCACCGCCCCGCTCTTTCGCGCGCAAAACTCCGCGCCGGTGTGTCACTCAAAATGACACACCGGCGCGGGCAAGAAGAAATGGATTGAACGCGTGTGCGTTAGCGCAGCAGGCTGGCCAGCAGGAGCGCGAAGGGCGCCCGGCGGGTCCGCGCGCGCTGGGCGATCTCCGCCGCCAGGTGGTAGCGAGGCTGCCGCGCTTCGCGCGATTCCTGCTCCAGTTCGTAGAGCAACTGGCTGCAATAAAGCGTCAACATCGGTATCGTCCTTTCGTCGTTGCTGTCGTCAGTGCCGGCGCTGGGCCGGAGTTGGCCGGTCCGGGTTACCGGACCGGGCTGGTGGCGACCATCCCGCCGTGCGCGGTGGCAGGCTCCGCGCTCTCCGGCGCGAGCCGAACCGCCAGTGCGACCAGCACACGCGCGATCTGCTCGCGCAGTGGCGGCGTAGTCGCCCGGGTCAGACGGCGCACTTCGGCTTCCGCCAGGAAAGCGCGCAGCCGGTCTTCGGCCAGTTCGTCCATGAGGTTGGTAGTGATGACCATCCTCGCGCTCCTTTCATCGTTGCCGTCAGGTCGCGGTTCGCGCCGCTCC
>DASUBC010000204.1:0-3551 GCA_035763465.1 Thermomicrobiales bacterium | reverse complement strand
GTCGCTCATCGCAGCCTCCATCGCACTGCCGCATCGCGCGACCGGCTAGCGTTTCGACACCCACCGATTGTTGCGCTCGTAGAGCCGCCAGAGGCGTGAGACCGACGGCTCGCCCGCGAACTTGATGCCGACGCGCGGGCGCGCGACGAGATCGGCGTCGGTTACCGGCCGTCCCCAGTCTTCCAGCCAGAGTTCGTCGCCAGTCAGGTCTGCGCCGTTGAGGCAGCGGTCAATAGCGAGCGCGCGGCAGATCAAGCCAGGGCCGTTGGTGCGCTCGGTGATACGCGCCAGCGGTTCCAGGCCGCGAAGCAGAATTGCCGCCGGATAGCCTACTGGACCGGTGACGAAGTTGAGGCAGTGGTGCATCCCGTAGATGAGGTAAACATAAGCATAGCCGGGCGGGCCGAACATGATCCGCGCGCGGCCGGTCACGCCCGACCGCGCGTGCGACGCCGCGTCGCCCGGTCCATCGTACGCCTCGACTTCCACGATCCGCCCGGCCTGGAGGCCGGCAGGCTCCCGGCGCACCAGCACCATGCCGAGCGCCTCGCGCGCCACCGTCAGCGCTGGCCGGTCATAAAAGGCGCGCGGTAGCCTGGGGCGTGTGGCTAAGGCGGGCGCGCTTGACGATCCTGGCTGTCCGGGGTCTTTCAGTCTGGTCATGCGCCGTGCGCTGCTGGGCTGGCCACGTCAGCGGGCGGGCGAAAGTCCCCCGGCTGGCCGGGATAGCGCGCCAGCCCACTGGCTGGACCTAGTTCCGCTTCGGGCGCCGCCAGGCGTTGCGCCTTGCATTCCAGTGTCCGTGCGATCAGGTCAACCGCGTTGTCTAACGACAATACGGCGGTGTTGATGACGAGATCGTAGAGGTGCGCGTCAGCCGGAGAACAGTGATAGGTGGAACGCAGGTAGCGGATGCGGTCGTGGTCTTTGAGTTCAACGCGGTCCCGCGCTGCCTCCAGCAAAATACCCTCGCGCCGGGCGACGTAGGCGATCCGCTGGTCGAGCGGCGCGACGATGCGCGCGTGCAGCACGTCGCGCCGGCCATGCAGAAGCACCTGTGACCCGCGCCCGACGATGACCACCTCCCCTTCGCTGGCCGCCGCCGCGACGACGCGGTGCAGCGCCGCCTGGTAGCTGCCATCGTCCGGCAGCACAGGCGGTGTAGCCGTGTCGTATTGCGCCAGGCCCATCCAGTCAATCCACTGCATGTTGTTCAGCAGCCGCGCGACGAACCCTTCGGTCCGCTCGTCGTGCTCTTCGGCCTCTGTCACCGTTACGCCAAGTTCCCGCGCGACCCGCACCGTGACATCGTGATCCACCAGCCGCCAGCTGAGACGCTGGGCCAGGCGCGCGGCAATCTCGCCGCCACCGCTGCCGTACTCGCGTGAAATGGTCACCGCGCGCATCGAGGAATCGGCTTGCTCTGCCTCCGCCATCCTGTTCCCTCCTGCTGCGATTCAATCATGGGCTGACACAGGGGTTGTCGCAAGGGTTGTGCCGCGCCGAAGCGGCGCGGATTGCAGGTTGACAGGTTACAGGTTTTTGCAGACAGACACATGCGCTTACCAATAAAGAAACCTGCAACTTGCAAACCTGGAACCTGCAACCCGTCACTCTGACCGCCTCGTCAGCAAGCTGATGCCATCGCCGGCCACGACGCGCGGTACGCGCCGGATCATTGCCACGACGCCGGCGGCGGGGGCGGCGATGCGTTCGACCAGTGCGCCGTCGTAGCCGCGAATCTCGCCGAGTGGCTGGCCCGCCGCAACTGCGTCGCCGGTCTGGACCAGCGGATGGAAGAGGCCGGCGGCGTGGGCGGCGATGGCCTGGTCGGTGTTGCCCGCGCCGCGCCAGGTCTCACGGTGACGTGGCGGGACTGGACCGCCCGGCAACATCCCCAGCTGTTGCATCACGCGCAGGACGCCTTCGCGGTAGCAACGCACGACCGGTTCGGGCGCGCCGCCGCCGCCGGCCGCTTCGGTGTATAGCGAAGGGATACCGCGCGCCTGCGCGGCGGAGAGTGTTCGGCCGGGCGCGCCTTCCGGATGAATCCAGAGCACCGGCGCGCCGAAGGCTCGCGCCAGCTCGCCCGACCGTGCGCTGACGACGTCGCCGAGGTCGCAGTAGCCGGCCAGCAGCGCCATTGCGAAGGCCACGCCGCCGCTGTGCAGGTCAATCAGCGCGTCGGCGGCGGCGATGACCTCGCGGTCGAGCAGCGCGGCGAGTCGCTGGCTGGCGCTGCCGGCCGGGTCGCCGGGGAAGCAGCGCGCCAGGTTCAGGCCGTCGAGCGAGCTGGCGCGTGTGCCGGCCGCGAACGCGGGCGGATTGACGACCGGTACGGCGAGCAGCGTCCCGGCGAGCGCGCGATGATCGAGCGCCGCCAGCAGCTCGCCGATTGCGACCGGTCCCTCGTACTCGTCGCCATGCACGCCCGCCAGCACGGCCAGCGTTGGGCCGGGCTGCGCGCCGGTGGCCGCGAAGAGTTCGACGGTGAACTCCGGGTCGGACCGCGCGATCCGGACGGTGTGACCCCGCCGGCGCTCGTTCCACCAGGCAGGCGTAGCGTGCTGGTCCATGCTCTTCCTCCTATCGAGCGCCACTGTTGCTTCCGGTATGTGGCCGCACGATACCAGATTGCACGCGCTTGCGCTGGCGATCCACGGCGCTGATTCGACATAACGAATGCCTGCCTGGCCGAGGGATGGTAGAATGAAGGCACGATAGGGGAGTGACACGCCTGCTGGGAGCGCCCCAACCTGGGGTGCGGCAGGTGGTGGAGGACTGGCGACGTGGTCAAGTGGTGGGACCGTTTCTGGGGTGCGGTGTGGTCGGTCGGTAGTCTGGCGATCGCGTATTTCACCGGGCGCTGGTTCGCGCACAACGCCGCGCCGGCCGACCTGGGTGGGTTGCGCTACGGGCTGATTGTCTTCGCAACGCTGTTTGGCTGGCTGGTCGGTGCGTTCTGCCTGAGTATGGTGGTTATCGGCATTACGTCTGGCCTGGAGAGAATCTTTGCCAAACTGGGCCACCCATTTGTGCGACCACCCCTTAGCGCGACGGAGGCGCTGGCCGGCATGAGAACGGGCGCCGCGCCGCCTGCCGCCGGCGATGCCACATCGTCATCGTCAACTGCTGAAGCATCCTCGCCCGTGCCGGACGAGGCTGGCGCCGACGTGACGACCGAGCAGGTCGCGACCGCCGGGCCGGGATAGCGCCTGGCTGCGGCGCGGCCGGATTCGTCGCGCCAGCGGCCCGGCGCTACCGTTGCTCACCTTGACTTTCCTCATTCTTCAGGCTACTTTACCACATCTTCACATTGCGCTGGCAGAATACCGTTGTGCCCCCAAAAGGCGCGCTATAGTTGACAACAGAGCACTCAGGATGCGCCAATGGATGTGCTGGTGGTTGAAGACGATCCCGGCGTCGCGCGCGTGCTCGACCGCGCCCTCTGGGAGGCCGGACACCGGGTAGAACTGGCTCATGATGGCGTCAATGGCCTTACGCGCGGCGAGACCGGCCTGTACGATCTCATTGTGTTGGACGTCTTACTG
>DASUBC010000203.1:0-2296 GCA_035763465.1 Thermomicrobiales bacterium | reverse complement strand
GGCTGAGGTAGAGGCGTTCGGCGACCTCCGCCGACGTCAAGCCCTGGGCGACGAGCTGGAGCACTTCGAGTTCGCGCGGCGTCAGTCCGGCCGGCAGTGGCGTTGGCGGCGCGGGCGGCGCGGGTGTTGAGCGGTCAAGCGTGGCGGCGCGATCCAGCAATGGCTGCGCGCCAAGCGGCGTAGCGATTTCTCGCACCTGGGCCAGCAGGCCCATGACCTCGGCCTGATTCCCTGCCTGGCTGGCGAGTGTGGCCTGCGCCAGCAGTATCAGCGCGTGCTCGAACGTGGCTCCACAAGCGATGGCGAGAGTCTGGGCGATTGCGAGCTGCTGTCGCGCTTCGTCATGGCGGCCAGCCGCAATCGCCAGTTCGCCCAGCACGCGATGCGCCTCGACCAGCGCCAGCGGCTGGCGCGGTGAGGCGGCGAGTTGGAGCGCCATCGTAGCACAATGGTTTGCTTGCACGAGATCACCAGCGGCTTGTTGATAGGCGGCCCAGACAACCTGACCCGCAGCCTGGCCGAACGTCGCGCCCGCCCAGGCCAGCCAGCGATCGTGCGCGTCGAGCCAGGCCCGAGCGGCCGGAAGATCGCGAGTTGCTAGCGCGAGGCGTGCCGCCAGACGCTGCAATTCAATGCCTGTGCGGAATTCGCACGCACCGGGCAACGTGTCTGGACCCAGCGGCAAGACTTCGCGCACGCGCTGCCAGGCCGGCAGCGGCCGGCCTTGCTGGAAGGCGATGAGCACGAGCGCGTTGCGCGCCAGCGGCAGGTAGACGTCGGCCGGCGGGTGGCGGTCGAGCTCTTCCTGGCGCAACTCCGGCCAGCGCCCTTCCACCAGCAGCAGGCGGTAACGGGCGATCCCGCCCGATTCATCGGCGATCGCGCCGGTCGCTCGGGCATAGATCCGTTCGGCTTCCCTGACCAGGCGCTCGCGCCCCACCAGATCTTCAGCCGCGTAGGGCAACGCGAACCAGGTGATCGCGTCTCCCAGCGCGATATAGAGCAGCGCAAAGTTGTCCGCCGCATGATACCGATCGTGCGCCTGGCTGAACGCCGCCTGGGCTGCCTGCGGCCGACCCAGCGCGCCGGCCGCGCGAAGGAGCGCGACGTAGGCGTCCGCTTGCGTCAGCCGGTCGGTCGGCGAGCTTGAGGGCAGGGTGACGACGCTCTGCGCCAGGTCATGCGCTTCCTGATACCGGCCGACATAGGCCAGCCAGGTCGCCAGCTGGCCCTGGCGGCGCTTGAGCGAATCGTCGCCGATTTCCTCATCCCAGGTCTGAAGCAGTCCGGCAAACTCAGCGGCCGATAGCGCGTCGAGCGCCGCCACCCCCGCCGTCATCTCTTCGACCCCGCCGCGCAGATCGCCACGCAGACAGCGCAGGGCGCCCCGGCAATACTGCAAGGCGGCGACCAGCGCGGGGGCGACTGCGCCTGCGCGGCCGGCCAGCACTTCGTCGAGATACTCGATACTCTGCTGGGGATTGACGTAGCGGCGCATCAGCGCCAGGCGCACCAGGAGCCAGGCGCGTTCGGGCGACTCACGTTTATCACGCGCCATCAGCGCCAGCGCCGCTTCATACCGCTCGGCCGCGGTCAGCCAGGCATAGCCGCGCTGGGCGCGCCGGCCCGCGCGCACCAGCCAGGTCGCCGCACGCTCGTCGCCCGCCTGTCGCAAGTGATATGCGACTGTGTCAGGATCGGGCGCGGGCTGCTTCAGGAGTATGTCGCCGACCTGCCGGTGGAGGCGCCGGCGGCGCAACGCGGGAATCCCGCCATACACGGCGTCGCGAAAGAGCGCGTGCCGGAAGCGGACGCCCGAACCATCGCCATGCTCTTCGAGCATCCCCACGCCGATGGCCTGTTCTACGACGCCGTCGAGCACATCGTCATCGTCCGCGCTGGCCGCCAGCCAGAGGTCGTAGGGGACTTCGGCGCCGATTACCGCCGCGACGCGGAGCAGGTCGCGCGCTTCTTTCCCCAACCGGAAGAGCCGGCTCGTAATAATCTGACTGAGCAGCGCCGGCACCCGAGCCTGGGTCAGATCACTGACCTCCCAGCCTGCCGCCGTCTGTTGTAACATGCCCGTTTCTTCCAGCGCCTGGAGCAACTCCTGGACGAAGAGCGGATTCCCTTCGGCGTGCGTGCCGAGGTAGGCGGAGAGCTGCGCGACTGCCGCTGGAGCGAGTTGATAGCGCTCAACCACCAGCGCGGCCACCGACGCGGCGCGCAGGGGCCGAAGTTCCAGATGCGCCACCGGCGCCTCGCGGAGCAGCAACGGCAGCCGCTGCGCGAATGC
>DASUBC010000202.1:0-9766 GCA_035763465.1 Thermomicrobiales bacterium | reverse complement strand
AGGAATGACACCTGTATCGCCCCGGCCAGCCGGCTCGCGTACGTCAACCACCAGCGTATCGGGGTCTTGGCGTATCCGCTGCTGGGCCTCGGCGGGTTTCACCGCCGGCACTTCGGCCTTGGCTTCCCCGACCATTTGCATGAATGTCTTCGCCACGTTCATTCTCCTCCGCGCTCACGCGCATCCGCGACGCCGGTAGCGTGTCCGGCTTCTCACAGGTGGCGGCAGCCTAACGAGCGTTTGCCACGCCTCGACGCCGCCAGCGCACCCAGGAATACAGACCGCAGGTTTCGGGCCAGGACGTGCTCTTGCAGGAACAACTGGCCCTCTGTGATGTAAACTCGACCATTCGCCAGGAACGATTGCTGGGATTCCTGCCACATTTGCGGTGGTGGTGCGTCAGCGCCGCGCGCGTTCGGCGCGCACCAGGTCGCCGAGCGCGGCGAAGGCGGCGTCGCGCGCGGCGGTGACGCCGTTGGCGCGGCCCGATGATGACGGGGTGACGAAGACCTGGCTGGGCGCGGCGCCGATGGTGGCCGCTTGCAGGCCCCAGCCCGCCGGGCCGCGGCCAAAGTAGGCGGCGAAGGTGGCTTTGCCGTTGAAGCAGACGATGCGGGGCTGGTACTGCTCCACCCTGGCGGTCAGCGCGGCGCGGCCGGCGGCGGCAACGGCGCGCGGCACGTCCGCGACGCCGGGCGTTGGTATCGGGCAGAGGTCCACGATGCCAATGCCGAGCGCGAGCAGGGTGCAGTCTTCGGCAGGCGTGTAGCGGCGCGGCGTCAGCCCGGCATGGTGCAATAAGTGCCAGAAACGATTGCCGGGACGGGCGTAATAGTGGCCGTGCAGGGCGGAATACACGGACGGATTGAAGCCGACAAAGAGCAGATCGAGGCCGGGCGCGATGATGTCCGGCAGCCGGAGCGCCGTCACGTCAACGGTGGCGCCTTGCCAGGCGACCGGGCGCGGTGGGATAGCCGCCGCGCTCATGGCTGCTCGCCGCGCTGCCGGTCAATGGCGTAGAGGGCGACCGACCCCGCGACGGCGGCGTTGAGCGAGGCGATCTGGCCGCGCATCGGCAGGCGCACCAGGAAGTCACATGTCTCGCGCACGAGGCGCGCGATGCCGCCGCCCTCGCTACCGATGACTAGGACGAGCGGGCCGCGCAAATCGGCGGTGTCAATCAACCGGGCTTCCGGCACACCTTCCAGGCCCGCCACCCAGCAGCCGCCCTCTTTCAACCGCGCCAGGGTGCGCGCCAGGTTCGTGACTCGCGCAATACGGAGCCATTCGGTCGCGCCGGACGACGCGTTGACGGCGGCCGGCGTGATCGCCGCCGCCCGGTGCTCGGGGATCAGTACGCCGGTGACGCCGACCGCTTCGGCGGTCCGCAACAGCGTGCCGACATTCTGCGGGTCTTGCAACTGGTCCAGCGCCAGGTAGAGCGGTGGGGCGCCGTCGGTCGCCGCTAGCTCGGCAAGTGTGGCGTAGGGATAGGGGCTGGCTTCCAGCAGCACACCTTGATGGTTGACGCCGGGCGCCAGGCGATCGAGCTGCTGGCGCGGCATTTCCGCGACTGGTATCTCCGCCTGACGCGCTGCCTCCGCGAGCGCGTGTGGACCGTGGCCGGCGCCGCTGTCGTGAGCGCCGGTGGCGAGAAGCAGCCGGCGCAAGGGACGGCGTTGCGCGCGCAGCGCCTCCATGACGGCGTTGCGGCCGTAGAGCAGTTCGGTAGTCGCCATAGTCCTCCAAAGAGTTGCCGGGAGTACCGCTAATAGCGCACGATCATACCACCTGCGTGTGGTGGCGCGCGGCGTGCGGCATGCCTGTTCATACTCGGTGGCCTGGCGGGTGGTGGCCCCGGATTGAAATCCGGGCCTGGGCACTGCTACGCAGTGACGAAGTCTGCGTCGCAGACTGTGATCTACCGGTAATTGGGGCGCTGCCAGCGTGGGCTGCCGTCAGTCCGCCGCTGCGGACTTCGTCCAGACGCCAGCCGGCCCAGCACGGCATTTTAATCCCGTGCCCTTCCCGCCAGGCCACCGCGCCTTAACCGTTACGCGACTGCTCGACGAGAGACCAGGGGCCATGCTGATCAAATGGAGGATGCACGCTCCTACGCGGGTGGGTATGCTCAAGGTAGCGGCAGCGCCGCGCTGAAGTCAGGAATGAGTGGATGGAGTGACATGATGGCGGAAGCGACAAGCCTGACCGACGAAACCGGCCAGCACAATATTGTCATCGCGGGCGCGGGGTATGCCGGGTTACATATCGCCTTGCGGCTGGGCGCGCGGCTGCAAAACCGCCGGGGCGATCTTGGCGTGACGCTGGTGGATCGGTACGATTACCATCAGGTGCTTACCGAATTGCCGCGCGTGGCGGGCGGCACGCGCGCGGCCGAGGATGTGCGCGTGCCGCTGCACCGCGTGCTGAGTGAGCGAATTCGCTTCGTGCGCTCGACGATTACTGGCTTCGATTTCGCGCAAAACCAGCTGCTGACCGAGGCGGAGGCGCTGCCCTATACCCGGCTGGTGCTGGCGCTGGGCAGCCGCCCCAACGATTTCGGGATACCGGGGCTGGCCGACCGCGCGCTGACCCTCTGGTCGGTGGATGACGCCAAGCGGGTGCTCGCGGCGGTGGACGCCGAAGTCGCGGGGGCTGCCCGAGCGCAAGACCCCGCTGAACAGCGCCGCCGGCTGACGGTCGTCATCGGCGGTGGCGGCGCGACCGGCGTGGAACTGGCCGGCGAACTGGCGGAGGAATTGCCCGACCTGGCCCGCCGCCACGACCTGCCGCCGGATTTGCCGAAGGTCGTGCTGGTCGAGGCCGGACCGACTATCCTGGCCGGCTCGTCACCGGAACTCATCGAGCGGGCGAACGATATCCTCGCGCAACTTAAGGTCGAAGTGCGGACCAATTCCCTCATCGCTCAGGCGACCGAGGACGGCTTTGTGTTGAAGAGCGGCGAGACGATCGAAGGTGGCGTCTTCGTCTGGGCCGGCGGTGTCAAGGCCCCCGAACTCGTCTCGGGGTCGGGGCTGCCGGTCGGGCATAACGGCCGGGTCAAGGTGGACCAGTACCTGCGCGCGCTCGACCATCCGTACATCTACGTCGCCGGCGACCTGGCGTCCGTCACCGATACGCGCACTGGCCGGGCGCTGCCGCCACTGGCGCAGATCGCGCTGGAAGAAGGCGAGACAGTCGCGGACAACCTGCTGGCGGAGATTGAGGGCCGCCCGCTAGAGGCGTTCTCCTTCCAGAACAAAGGCATCGTCGTCTCGATTGGCGGCCGGAGCGGCGTCGCCGATGTCATGGGCCGCGCGATTGGTGGCCGCCTGGCCCATGTGCTGAAAGACGCGATCGAGTGGGAGTACCGGCAGTCCGTCAAGCACCTGCGGGGGTGGAGCGCGTTGTAGTCAGGTTACAGGTTACAGGTTCGCAAGTAACAGGTTTTTGCCGATAAGCACCTGCGCTGGTCCGCAAGAACCTGCAACCTGCCAACCTGCCACTTGCAATCCACGTCAGTACCGATAGACGCCCCGATCAACCTTCGCGTCCGTCAGGATGACGCCGAGGAGGTTCGCGCCGACGCGCAAGAGTTGCTCTTTGGCGCGCTGGGCGGCGGGACGGCGCGTGCGGCCCGCGCGCACCAGTAGCAGCACACCGTCGGTGGCGGCGGCGATCGCGAGGGCATCGGCGACGGCGGTGACCGGCGGCGCATCAATGATGGTGTAGGCGGCGGCTTCGCGCGCCAGGGCCAGCAGCAGGCGGAAGCGGTCAGCGGCCAGCAACTCGGCCGGATTCGGCGGTGGTGGCCCGGCCGCCAGGAGACTCAGGTTCGGCACGGCGGTCGCCAGCAGTGGCAGCGTGTTGTCCTCGCCGCGCAGGAATGTCGAGGCGCCAGCGTCGTTTGCGGCGCTGAAGAGCGTATGCTGACCAGGGTGACGCAGATCGGCGTCAATTAGCAGTGTCGTATCGCCGGCCTGCGCGAGGGCCACCGCGAGGTTGGCGGCGATGGCCGGGCGGTCGGCGCCTACGCCAGTGTCGGCCAGCAGAATAGACCGCGTCGGGCGATCGCTGCCGCCGGCCGGGGTCGCGAACTTAAGGTTTGTCCGCAGCGTGCGATACGCCTCGGCAGCGGGGCTATCCGGCTGGCTGAGGATTGTCAGGTCAGGCACGCGCCTGGCGGCCCGGTCTGTGCCGGTGCCCGGCGTGGTGGTTGTCGTGGTGGCGGCGCGCGTCGTCTCGATGCTCACGTCCTTGCCCTTATCCTCATTCCTCGCGGTAGTTCAGTCGGTAATAGTACTACCCACTACGCCCTACCGCCTACGAACAGCGTTCGGGATGCTGATCAGCGTGGGCATCCCAAGATGCCGCCGCACTTCTTCGGGCGTGCGGATGGTGTCGTCAAAATACTCTAAGACAACGATCAGCACCAGCGCGATGGCGGCGCCCAGGATTAGACCGGCGGCGGCGTTCAACTTGGGCCGGGGCGCGCTCGGCTGCGCGGCTGGTCCCGCCTCGCTGAGTTGTTCTAAACGCACATTGTCAATCGCGCCGGGGACCGGCGTGCCCTGGTCGGTGCGCCGGGGGTATTCCTGGGCCAGCGCCTGATTATCGGCGTCGTTCTGCTCGATGAACGCTTTGGCGACCGCGTTCACAATCGCCGCCGCGCGCCGTGGGTCGGTATCGCTGGCCGCGATCTGCACGGTGTTGGTGTCGGGATTATGCGCCAGAGCGATCTTGCCGGCGACCGCGCCGGCATCGAGACCGAACTGGTCGAGCTGCCCCAGCACGACCGCGCGCTGCATCACGCTCGGCTCGGTGACGAGTTTCTTGTAGCTCGCCAGCCGGTTCTTGGCGAGCAGATCGTTCCAGTAGTTCGGCGGTTCGCCAATCGCGATCAGTTCCGTGCTGCTGTTGTAGATGCGTGGCTGCCGGTCAGTGTACCAGTACGCGACGGCGGCAGCGATCAGGGCGATGAGCGGAATCAGCCACCAGCGCCGCAGGACGACGCGCAGGTATTCTTCCGGGCGCATCTAGGCGATCCTCCGCGATGGCACAGTCGCCGCCGCGCGACCATTTGCCGGCAACTGGCCGAATACCGGCAGGGCCAGGGTCTCGCGCACGTCAGCCGGATCGCGAATGCGGTCATTCAGATACGCCAGCAGGAACGCGAGCGCCAGGCCGGCGAAGAGCGCGATGACAGTCTGGAGCGCCACGCGGAACGCGCCCGTGACGCGGTTGCTGTGGGCGATGATCGGGTCGTCAATCGGGATAATGTTCTGCCCCAGGTCGCCCTTGGCGAAGTATTTCAGCGGATCGCGCGCGAGCGTCACACCGACCGCCCGCGCGATCGTCATCGAGCGCGCCCGGTCGCCGGTCGAGACATCCACGAAGAGCACACGGTGCTGGCGGCGGGCAACAATCGCCCCGCGCACGTCGTCCACCTTGATCTGCTGATTGAAGTCGGGGCCTTGCAACGTCTGTGTCACCGCGTCCGCGAAGACATTCCCATTGATGACTTCGACCAGGTCGTCAATGGCGTACTCGGTCGCCAGGAAGTTGTAATAGTTGGCGTAGGTATAGAAATTCGGATCATTCGCCTGCGGTGGGGTCAGCACGACCTGTAACTGGATGGACGCCTTATAACTGAGCGGGCGAGTGAAGAAGAGAACGGTCGAGCCGAGGCCGACAATGAGTGGTAGACCAATCACGATCGGCAGGTAGCGCCAGACAATACTCCAGTAACGCCGTAGTTCCATGTTCACCACCGTTTCTACGTGCCGGCCTCTGCCTGTGGGCGTCCAGCCGGTTGGCCGGGATGCGCGCCACTCCGCGCGTGTGCGCGGAACCGGTCGTCAACAAATTCCTTCAGCGCCTTGCGGAAGACCGCCGCGTCGAATGTGCGCGCGTGCGCCCGGATTGCGGCCGGATCGAACGTCAGCGTTTCAAAGCGCCGCACGGCGTCTACAATCGCCTCCGGCGTCTGTGCATCGAAAAAGACGCCGGTTACCTCTTCCCGCACCGACTCGGTCGCGCCGCCAGCGCGGAACGCGATCACCGGCCGCCCGGCCGCCTGCGCCTCCACCTGGGCGATGCCAAAGTCGTCCTCAGCCGGGAAGATGGTTGCCTGGCAGTGGGCGTACAGACGGTGCTTTTCCTCGTCGGACACCCGGCCGAGAAAGCGAATCGTCGGGCCGGCCAGCCGCTCCAGCGCGGCCCGATCACGGCCAGCGCCGGCAATCCAGAGTGGCTTACCCAGCAGGTTGAACGCTTCGATCACAATATCGAGCCGCTTATACGGCACGAGCCGGGTCAGCGCCAGGTAGTAGTTGTCGGGCGTGCCGCCGGCCAGCGGCACATTCGTGTCCACCGGCGGATGGATGACGATCGCCTCGCGCCGGTAGAAGCGTGCGATGCGCTCCGCCACGGTTGCCGAGTTGGCGATTAGATAATCCACCCGCGCCGTGCCGCGCATATCCCACGCGCGCACCCCACGCAGTAGCGGCCACAACGCCGCCCGCGCCACTGGCGACAGGCGTTCGCGGCGCGCATAGTCGGTGGCGTTCCAGGCAAAGCGCATGGGGCTATGGCAGTAACAGATATGCACCGCGCCGGGCGCTGGGTGGACATTCTTCGCGAACGCGCTGCTTGACGACAGCACCAGATCATAGCCGCGCAGGTCGAGCCGCGCGAAGGCCAGTGGGTACACGGGCAGGTAGGGCTGATGGTTGCGGAGGATCCCCGGCAGCCGCTGCATGAAGGTCGGACGAATCGGCCAGTCACGATAGGCGGCCGGCATCCGCTCGCGGTCGTAGATGGAGACAAAGATTGGCGCCTCCGGCCAGATCGCGTGCAGCTCTTCCAGCACCCGCTCGGCGCCGCCATGCTGATTCAAGTAATCATGCACGATGGCGACGCGCGGCTCGCGCCCGGGCGTTGGGTTGTCGCGCTTGTTATTCATGCCCGCTGGTATCCGTGTAAGCGCCGCTGGGCTACAGCCGACCTGCCGGTGGGTATCGTCATGCTCAGTACGCGCCGCGCCGGGTAAGCACGGCGGGGACCGTCCAGAGGAGAATCTTGATATCGAGCCAGAGCGACCAGCGTTCGGCATAGTAGAGGTCGAAACGCACCTGCTCGTCAAACGTGAGGTCGCTACGGCCATTCACCTGCCAGAGACAGGTCATCCCCGGCACGATTTCGAGCCGCTGCAAGTGCCACGGTTCGTACTTCGCCACTTCCTCGGGGACGTGCGGGCGTGGACCGACAAGGCTCATTTCCCCACGCAGGACGTTGAAGAGGTTCGGCAGCTCGTCGAGGCTGGTCTGCCGCAGCCAGCGCCCCATCCGCGTCCGGCGGGGGTCGTCCTTCATTTTGAACGCGACACGGTCGCCGGTATACGAGGCGCTGTCTACCAGCTGCGCCCGGTCCTGGTGGGCGTCCTGATACATCGAACGGAATTTATAGCACTTGAAGGGCCTTCCACGCTTACCGATCCGGGTCTGGCCGTACAGCGCGGGGCCAGGCGAATCGAGCCGGACCAGGAGCGCGATGATCAGCATCGGCACGGCGCAGATGAGCATGAATAGCCCACCAAGCAGGAGATCGAACGCGCGCTTCGTCGCCGGCATCGAGCCGTGCAGGCTGGTGTCGGTGATCGAGATGAGCGGTAAGCCGTTCAGCGAGTGAATTTCGACCCGGTCGAGACTCAACTCGAAGAGATCGGGCAGCAAGGTGAAGGGAACGCGCTTCGCGCGGCACTGCTCAATGACCCCGTAGAGTTGATCGTGCGCCGTGGTCGGCAGCGCGATGATCACCTCGTCAATCTCGTGCCGTTGCAGGATTTCGGGCAGGTCGTGGCAGGCGCCCAGGCGCTCCGGTCGGTGAACCAGGCGCTGGGTGGCGATCGCCCAGTCGGGCGGCAGCGGCGTATCTTCGACAAAGCCGATGAGGTTGTAGCCGAGCTGGGGTTGGCCTAGCAGCGCGCTCATCACCCGTTCGCCGGCCGGCCCGGCTCCGACGACCAGCACGCGGTCGGCCCAGCGCCCGCGCGCGTGCATGAACGAGACGGTGCTATGCCGGACGACCCGGCCGGCGATGAGCAGGGCGATAACCAGCACCACCGCGTAGACAAAGATCAGCCGGGAGAACCAGAACGCGTGCCCATAGAAGACGAAGACGGTGAGCGCCGCGAAGCCGAGGATGGCACTGCTGGTGATAAAGAGCGCCTCGTCGAGGAGACCGGTCCAACGCGGGAGCCGGTACAGCCCACGCACGGCGAAGATGACCATCAGGATTGCCGCCAGCACGAACATGACCGGCAAGAAGTTCCCAAATGGCCGGTAGTCGCTCGGGGCAACCTCACCACCGATTTCGAGTCTGTAGCGGAGCAGGTAGGCAATGCCAAAGCCAAGAAAGATCAGCGCCAGGTCTACGGTAACGCGCAGTGGCAGGCTGAATGGCGAACGCGCCCGCCGCGCTGATGTCAACAGCGCGCCATGCTGGTTATCGAGCGATCGTGTCAGTTGCGCCACCCTGCTCGGTCCCCGTCCCTCATCCGCGGTTGTCATCCCCAGGCCCCGTGGACTGCGCGGGAGTATAGCATACTACGCGGTCAACTCTGACGCTGTACGAACATGGTAACGCGGCTCATTGACACCGGTTGCGCTGACGTTACACCTCGTGCGGAAAGTCTCGTTCATCTGGTAAGCCATCGGCGGCAAAGAAGCGCGGATGGCGTGTAATCTTCCCGCGTAACCCGGCTGGCCCGGTGGCGTTGTACCACTGAATCAGATAGGTCAGCCAGACGCAGGCCCAGCTCTGCAACGCAGAGGGCAGGCCACGAATCGTGTCGGCGGCAAAACCGTCGATCAGCGTGGCGAGAATACTGTACGTGCTCCGCGCGGAGGCGACCTGGCGCAGGTGGACGTGCAGGCGCGGCGGCTTGCCAGCGGCGACCGTCGCGTCGAGCTCGGCGAGCAGCAGGCCCCCCTCCTCGCGCAAGGGTGGCTGCTGTGCGAACTTGTCCCACTTCATACGGTAGTCCACGAACTCATCGAGCCTGCCGATCACTCGGCCCTGTAACTCGCGCGTCAGCAGCGGCGCCTGATCTTCCAGCAGTAAGATGGCCGTGCGCGCCAGCCACTCGTCCCGCGTGCGCTGGCTGGCCTCGTCAGGGCCAGCGGCCGGCAGGAGTTGTTGCCAGCGCACGGACGGATACTGCATCGGCAGTTCGTAGAGCGCGATCGTCACGCGGCTCAACGGCTCGTGCGTGAAACGCCGCAGGAAGCTCCCAGGCACGCGACGGCATCCTTTCTCGTGGTGCTTATGAATGACGGTAGCTCATTCAGAATCGTCCATTGCGCGGATTTCCGCGAGCACTTCGGCCAGTGTCAGGCCATCACTCTCGCGTCAGATTCCTACATGCTTTCCAACCCCGTCGTCTGTTTCGGGGAGGCTTGTTGTTTACGACGACGTCTCGCGGTCGTCCTGGCGTTTCTCGACGGGGCTACTTCTGTTTGCGCTTGCGATTCTGGCGTCTCCATTTCGCCATTCCTCGTGCTTGCTGTGCATTGCCGGACTACTGTATTGGAACCAAGTGTACTATCGGCAACTCAGCAGCATTGTACTCACCAATCCGTTCGGGGCCGAGTGCCTCGAGCGCGGCCAGGATCGTGGTTGCTTCGGCGCGGAGATGCGTGACGTCCACGCCGAGGCAGATCGGCGCGGAGGGCGCAAGATAATCGAGGCCGCTC
The DNA here is from genome assembly GCA_035763465.1 of Thermomicrobiales bacterium. GTDB lineage: Bacteria > Chloroflexota > Chloroflexia > Thermomicrobiales > CADCWN01 > DASUBC01. The sequence goes on along the minus strand of DASUBC010000202.1, from coordinate 11 downwards.
CGCAGTTTATT
>DASUBC010000201.1:0-17366 GCA_035763465.1 Thermomicrobiales bacterium | reverse complement strand
CCCTGGCGCAGTTTGAACGTGAACTCAGTCGCGTCGGCGTTGGCCTGGAAGGACTGGGCGACGTTGGGGATGACCTGCTTCCACTCGGGGTCCCAGCGGACCAGATTCTCATAGGCCATCGTGCGCGTCAGCCAGGCGGTGTCCTGCCCGCCGACGAGCGCCGCGTGCCAGGTGCCGCCGTACTGTCCAATGGACTCCACCGGCTTGATGACCAGCGCATCCTTCGGCACGCGCTTCTCGACCGCCGGCAGTTTCCCTGCTTTCACCTGATCGGCCAGCGCGGGCGACTCAGCCAGTTTCGCCGGCATCGGCAGCGCGGGCGAGGCGGCGGCGGACGCCGAGGAAGAGCTAACGGCCGACGTGCTGCTCGCCGTCGTCGAGGCCGAGCCGGCGCCGGCCGCGCTCGACGTCGCGGCTGACGTGGCCTTGCTGGTGCTGGCGGCGGTGGTGCTCGCGGCGGTGGTGCTCGCGGCGCTGCTTGAAGAGCTTGTCGCCGCTGCGGCCTTCGTCGTTGATGACTGGGTCGCCGTGGTCGCGGTTGGGCTGGTGCCGCCGCAAGCCGTAATGAGCGCGCCGACGCCGCCGATGCCAATCAGGCCCGAGTACCGTAGGAATGTGCGCCGGCTGAGGCTCCGTTTGGCGATGATGTCGTGTGGTTCCATGACGCTGCTTTCCCCTCCGATTCCTGATACCACTCTCGCGCTGTCAGGGCCGGGTGCTGACCGGGCAGCGCGGCGATCACGTTGCAGGTCCGGCTGTCGTTATCCCCTCATGCGCTACTCCTCGGGCCGCCACCTGCCGGCCCCACCATTGACCACGATGCCTGGCGCGCCAGAACAACTCAATACCGCGCTGGTAGCAACGGGGGGCGCGGGTTTTGCTGCTGAGTGCCTGCCGGCTGGTGCGATGCTGTCACGCTACGGCTGGCGGACCGTACCATGACGATCGTGATCTGCCGACCCAGGCGGTGCGCCGTCATCACTGGCTAGCTTGTCGCGGTTTTACCAGGCTGGCTGGGCCAACATGCGCGGTCCAGGTGATATATAATATAAGCATAGAACCCACGAGACCGCAACCCCTGCTATTCGTTCTATCTTACTCGATTCGTTGTGCTAACCACATTGCGGCAACAGTTGACCAGCGTCCCTGGCTGACTGTGGTCGCCGGTTCCCGCTCGCCTAGCGCGAGAGCGGAGACCGGCGACCCGCCTGCGGACGCCTCGGTGCGGACGCGCGTATCTACCGCTTACGCAAAGTAATACTGCTCGGGGTTGGTCGGCGCGGGGGTTGGGTAGAGCCAGGCGTCGGGCATCTCCTTCGGCACGTTCTTGAAGTTGTTCTTGACGATGGCGTAGCCGCTGCTCGGCAGGCTGATGCCGATGACGTAGAACTCGTCCTGCGCGGTCTTCAGCACTTCCAGGAAGGCCGCCTTTTGCTTGTCCGCATCGCCCGAGCCGAGCACGCTATTCTGATACAGGTCCATCTGCTTCTTCACCGCGTCCGGTGGCTCCTGAGCTTCGGCCTGCGGGTTGGACGGTTTGTAGTACCAGACATACCACCCTTCGGCGTAGTTCGACTCGTCGCTGAAGGGCAGATAGTTGCGCGGGTCGAGGATCGCGTCGAGCAGGCCGCCGCTGCCGCCCCAGATGACGCAATCGTGCTCATTGGCATCTTTGCGTGTGTAGAGCAGGGAGCGGTCTTCCGGCTTCAGTTGCGCGTCAATGCCGAACTTCCGCCACTGGTCCACGACGATCTTCATCACGTCGGAGTTGGTGGCGTCCACGCCGGAGGCCGACACTTCGACAACAAAGGAAATCTTCTGGCCGTCGATCCGCAGCCACATGCCGTCGGGGCCTTTTTTGTAGCCGGCCTGGGTCATGGTCTGCGTGGCCTTGTTGACGTCGTACTCCGTGTATTGCTTCGCCAGCGTGTCGTTGTAATAGATCGATTCTTTCTGCGGCGCGTCCTGCCATGCCTCGCCCTGGCTGACGAAGACCGTGTCAATCACCTGCTTGCGATCAATGGCGTGGGACATGGCGATGCGGAACTGCTTGTCCTGGAAGAGTTTCCGCATCGCGGCGTCTTTGTGCGTCAGGTTGAAGGCGATCGCCGTCGTGTTCGAGCCGGAGGGGTTCGTATCCACGAAGTGATACTGCCCCTTCTGCTGGTTGTCCGACAGCACCGACTTGTTCTGGTTGTTGTTGATGTGGCGGTCGTGGAAGTCAATCTCACCGTTCGCCACTTTCAACACGAGCGGCTGGGGGTCTTGCAGCACATCGTAGGCGACCTTGTCAATGTAGGGGAGCTGGTTGCCGTCCGGGTCCACCTTCCAGAAGAAGGGATTGCGCTCGCAGGTTACGCGCGTGCCGTTGCCGTATGGTTCGACGATCTTCCAGACATAGAGGGTCGGCAGGTCGGGATTGCTCCAGAGCGCATCGTACGGTGTGCCCGGCACACCCCAGCCCTTCAGGCGGAAGAGTTTGACCCAGCTGTCGGCGTTGTTCTGCTTGATGAGCTGGTCCAACTTCGCCGGGTCGGCGTACTTCTTGTGGAACTGCTTCAAGTAGTGCGCCGGGAAGCGCGTCCAGTCGGCGCCGCTCGGCGTGGCGAGATTCTGGAGGAAGAGACCGTTCGGTTTCTGGAACGTCACCTTGACGGTGAGGTCGTCCACCTTGGTGATAGTGAAGGGATTGGTGCCCTTGCTGGTCGTCAGTTCGGAGTTGCCGTAGACGTCCTCACCGTAGAAGATGAGGTCGTCCACGCCAAAGGGCTGGCCGTCCGACCACTTCATCCCCTCGCGCAGTTTGAAGGTGAATTCCGTCGCGTCGGGATTCGCCTGGAACGACTCGGCGACATTGGGGATGACCTGCTTCCAGGCAGTATCCCAGCGCACCAGGAAGTTGTAGCCGATGGTGCGCGTCAGCCAGGCGGTGTCCTGCCCACCGACGAGCGCGGTGCGCCAGGTGCCGCCGAACTTGCCAACCGACTCGTTCGGCTGGACGACGAGGGGCGTCTTCGGCAGGCGCTGCTCGACTGGCGGCAGTTTGCCCGCCTTCACCTGGTCGGCCAGGGTCGGCGCTTCTTTGAAACTCTTCGGGATGTTCGGTGTGCTGGCGGATGTGGAGGCGGTGGCGCTGGTGGCCGCCGCGCTGCTGGACGCCGCGCTGCTGGCGGCGCTACTCGTGGTCGCCGCCTTCGTGGTGGCCGCCCCACCGGCCGCCGACGAGGTGGCCGTAGTCGCGGCGGCCGAGGTGGTGCTCGCCGGCGCGGCGGCGGATGACGTGGTTGACTTGGCCGCCGTCGTCGCGGTGGGCGTTGTGCCGCCGCAGGCGGTGATCAGTGTGCCGACGCCGGCGATACCGGCAAGGCCCGAGAGGCGGAGGAACGTCCGCCGCGACAGTAACCACCGAGTGCGCGCGTCGTGCTGATCCATCCTGTACTCCTCCTTGTAGGGGCACATCGTCAGGGGGCACACCTGAACGCCATCGCTGATACGTCATCAACAGCGCACGTCGTTGTGCCGCCAGGCCAGCACTATTTCGTTGTGCAGCAACATGGAACGGTGGTACAGCCAACCGTGTATAGAATATACGCTGGTGACGGCAAGAGCGCAATCCTCCCGCGACCCGCAGCCCCATGCTCAGGAACGAATATCACCGCAGCGCACGCAGGGACCACTGCGCGGAACGGGAGACGACCATGAAGCCCCTGCTCTCATCGTTCTCTGTGCGCGCGGTGATTCGCTCCCTCCTCGTCTACAATGGTGGCACGGTGATGCTCGTGCCATCGCGCCAGGTAAGGCGGAAGGCGCCGTCGGGCTGCCAGGCCGCATCGGCGATGACGTTCGTGAGCACGGCTGGGTCGGTCGTCGCGCCGATGTGGACGATGCAGAGGAGATCGTGGACTGGCTCCAGGCGCGCGACAGTGAGCAGCGGCAGGATGTACTGGCCGTAGACGCTGTTCAGGTTCGCCTGACCCTGCCAGGCCGCCGCGCGGCGCTGGCCGTCGTAGCCGTGCAGGCGCGCGATGGCGACGGCGACGCCGCCCGCTGTCGCGTATTCCCAGCCCGCGCGCGGGTCGCTGCTGATGGTGGGAAGTGCGCCGGCCGGGTAGCCAAGCGGCGCGGCGCCTTCCACCGCGCCGATGGGCGCAGACGCGGCCGGGTCGAGCGTGACGCGGTGCGCGCGGATATGCAGCTCGCCGCGCGTGACGATCACTGTCTCGATTGTGTGGTCGCCGCCCGCGACGTGCTGCCGGTAGCGCATCCGCAGCCAGCCTGGCTCTCCCACCGCCGCCGCGTCGGTCGCGTCGCGGTGGCCGTACTCCTGGCCGTCGGTGAGGGAAAGCATCCCGTCGGGCGCGGCCTGGCCGTCCGCGAGGCCGACATTGAATGGCGCGGCGGTGGCGTAGACGAACTTGCCGTACTTGGCCGGGTAATGCTGGCTCGCCGCGTTGAAGCGCTGGACCGCGCCGGTCGCCTGGGTGCCGACAATCACCCAGCCCGGTTGGGGGAAGACACGCGTGAAGTCGCCGCGCTCCACCGGCAACGGCTCCTCCTCCGCCTGCCAGAAGGGGTCGTCGTCCGGCAGGCTCCAGAGGCCGGCGAAGGCGAGCATCGCCCAGTAGGTCGAGCCGGTGGCGATGTACGTCTCGCGGATGGCCGGGCTGCCCTCGGCGGTGAGCGCCTGGCGCAGCGTATCGTCCGCGCGCACCGCGCCCCGGTCCACGAACCAGCGCAGGTGCCGCCCCACCAGCCGCCGCAGGAGGCCGGGCGAATGAGGCCACGCGCCGAGCTGGTAGGCCCAGAGCGGCGCGCCGAGCCGGGCGAACTTGTAGGCGAGGCTGCGGCCGTACTGCGGATAGTCGCCATCGGCGGCGAAGAAATAGGGGTAATGCGCCATCAGGTCGCGCACGCGCGCCAGCAGCCGCTCGCGCCGCGCCGGCTGGGTCGCGCCGTCGCACTGCGCCCAGGCGAGCACATGCGTGCCGAAGACCCAGACGTTGTAGTCGTCGAAGTGGCGCACGCCGCGCTGGGGGCCATCGTCGTACCAGCCGTCGCCGCAATAGACGCCGTCCAGGTAGTCGAGCGCCGAGTCAATCACCGCCTGGTCGTAGGGCGCGCCGAGCGCCTTGCGACCCGCGTGATTGAGCGCCCAGAAGAGCGCCCAGTTACTGCGCCAGAATGACGGCTGCTGGCCGAAGCGGTCGAGCCAGGCGATGATGTTGGCGCGTTCAGCGGCAGCGAGATGGTTCCAGACCCGGTCGCGCGTCTGCCAGAGCGCGAATGATAACTGCCCTGATTCAACAGTGCGCTGGTCATACTCGCCGCGCACCGGCCACTGGCCCCAGTAGCCCGGTGAAGTCGGGTCGCAGCCATTGACGATGCCGCGCCGCAGCAGCGCCGCCGTGTCGAACGTCTCGCCGCGCCAGGTCACTTTCGCCGTCCGCTCCGGTCGCGAAAGCCAGCCGCCCAGTCCCCAGAGCATCCGCGTGACGCCCTCGAAACTGCCGCCCGCGTCTACCGCGTTCGGCACGCCATCGAAAAGCGTTCGCGCGCCGCTGGCGTCGAGATGCCGCGCCCAGCCGGCCACCAGGCGCGACCAGAGCGCCACCGCCTCATCATGAGTAAATGGTTGCATGGTATTCGCCCCCTCCCGTCCCCCAATGCTGGGGGATGCCTCCGCTGGTTGACCGGCGCCGCCGGTTCCCTCAAGCCTGACACCAGTTCTGAGCATCCCCCACGTCTCGCAGCAACCGGAGGCGTCCCAGCGCTCGCGGCAGTTCCCCCCAGCATTGGGGGGTGAGGGGGGCTATACCGGGCGCGCCCGCCCGCGATGATACCGCATCGGCCCAGCCAGACCAGGCGGGGTATACTGCCGGCGCTGACAGTCGGCCGGTGACGGGGAGGGAGAAGCATGGGTTTACGCATCGGCGTGTGTGGCGCGGGCGCCTTCGCAAGTTCGTTTATTCCGCTGTTTCAGGCGCATCCGCTGGTGGATGACGTCTGTATCGCCGAAGTGCTGCCCGCGCGGCGGCAGGAGCAGGCGGCGAAGTTCGGCGTCGCGCGCACGTTCGCCTCGCTGGAGGAACTCTGCCAGAGCGATGTGGACGCGATTGCGCTGCTGACGCAACGCTGGCTGCACGGGCCGCAGGCGGTGCAGGCCCTGCGCGCGGGCAAGCACGTCTATTCGGCGGTGCCGGCCGCGATTACACTGGACGAACTGGCTGCGCTGGTGGAGACGGTGCAGGCCACTGGCCTTACGTACATGTTAGGCGAGACAAGCTACTACTACCCCGCGACGATCTATTGCCGCGAGCGTTTCGCGCGCGGGGACTTCGGCCGGTTCGTCTACGGCGAAGGTGAGTACCTGCACGACATGGCGCACGGCTTCTACGAAGCGTACCAGCACAGCGGCGGCGCCGACTGGAAGCGCACCGCCAGTTTCCCGCCGATGCTCTACCCGTCGCACTCGGTCAGCATGATTCTCTCCGTCACCGGCGCGCGGCTGACCGATGTAGCATGTTTCGGCTTTGTGGACGACCATGACGATGGCGTCTTTCGTGCCGATGTGAGCATGTGGGGCAACACCTTCAGCAACGAAACGGCGCTCTTTCGCACGTCCGATGGCGGGATGTGCCGCATCAACGAGTTCCGGCGCATCGGCATCAAGGATGCCAAACCGAACGTCTCGGTGCGGATGAGTCTCTACGGCACTGAAGGCAGCTTCGAGCAGCAGACCGATGGCCGCGTTTGGACCAACCGCCAGGGCGAGACGGAAGACGTGCATGAACTCCTGACCTGCACGCGCGTTCCGGTCAGCGCGGTCGAGGGCGCGGACATCCCGGCAGCGCTGCATGGCGATTTCTTCACCGGTGTCTCGCCGGTGCATCCAGTGGCGCGGCTGCCGCAGGAGTTCATCGGTCTCCGCAACGGCCACGAAGGTTCGCACCAGTTTCTGGTGGACGATTTCGTGACCGCCTGCGCGCACGGCACGCTGCCGCCGAATCACGTCTGGGCGGCGGCGCGCTACTGCGCCCCTGGCATCGTGGCGCACGAATCGGCGCGGCGCGGCGGCGAACTGCTGCCAGTGCCGGACTTCGGGGAGCCGCCTACGCGCCGAGGCGCAGCACCGCGATCAGCGTAAGCGCGAGCGCGATCAGCAGGGCGAGCAGGAGCACGATCACCAGGGCGACGCGCGGGCCGGCCTGGCGCACGTCGCGTGCGTCAACGGCGAGACCCAGCCCGGCCATCGCGACGATCGTCAGTAGTTTGCTGCTCTCCTGCGCCGCCGCGCTCAGTCCCGCTGGAATCGCGCCGAAGGTGCGCGCCAGCGCGAGCGCGATGAAGCCGAGGACGAAAGGTGGCAGGTAGCGGCTCAAATTGAGCCGCCCGGTGGAAGCATTCCCTTCTGGCGCGTGGCGGTGCAGCAGCGCGAAGATCGCGACGACTGGGCCAAGGAGCAGCACGCGCCCCAGCTTCACCAGCGTGCCGAGTTGCCCGCTCTCCGTGCTAACCGGGAAGGTCGCGGCCAGTACCTGCGGCACGGCGTAGACGGTGAGGCCGGCGAGGATGCCATACTGGGCGTGACTGAGGCCGAAGAGCGGAATCAACAGTGGCAGACCGAGGACAACGCCGACGCCGAGTACGGCGGTCAGCGCGATCGCGCTGGCAATCTCCTGCCGCTTCGCGCGAATCGCCGGCGCGACCGCCGCGATCGCGCTGTTGCCGCAGACCGCGTTGCCGACTGCAACGAGGATCGCCAGCCGGGGCGGCAGACCGGCCAGCCGGCCAAGCAGCGATCCCAGCGTGATCGCTGTAGTCACCGAAATCACGACCGCGCCGCCAAGTCGTGGGCCGATGCTCGCCAGCGCCCGAAGATCGAGCGTCGCGCCGAGGAAGACAATCGCGAGTTCCAGCAATCCCCTCGCCGCGAAACCGATCCCCGCTTCAGCGCGGGCCGGAAACACGCGTTGTAGGCCCCAGACCGTGCGCGCGGCCAATCCGAGCAGTAGCGCCAGCACCAGCGGCTCGAGGACCGCGTAACCGACAACGCTGGCCTCCAGTTCTGCCAGCGCCCAGGCCGCGCCCGCCACCCCCGCGCACAGCGCCAGACCTGGCCCTACTTGCCGCGCCCAGGTCACCTGCCGGGGCGGCGCGGCGACTGCGCGCTGTGATTGCAGTTCCATACCCGTCGCCATGTCTGTGTCCTTTCCCGCCTGACACGCACACCATCGTGCGCTAATTGACACTGTAATGAGCGCGATCTATAACTTCCAATGCCAATCGCTGATGGTTCCCATGCCTTCAGGGTATAGATGCTGCCTGCACCATTGAACTTCAACCGCCTGCGGCTTTTCCTCGCTGTGGCCGAGCAGGGCAGCGTGACTCGCGCGGCTGAAGCGCTGCACATCAGCCAGCCGGCGGTCACACGGGCGCTGCACGAGCTGGAACGCGATACTGGTCTACCGTTGGTTGAGCATGTCGGTCGCGGGATCGCGCTGACCGAGGCGGGGCGCCTGCTGGCTAGTTACGCCCGCCGTCTCTTTGACCTGGTAGCGGAGGCCGAGCGAGCGCTGGACGAGACACGCGGCTTACGCCAGGGCCGGTTGGCGGTCGGCGCGAGCACGACGATCGGCATCTACCTGTTGCCGGAAGTGCTCGGAGTCTACCGCGCGCAGTATCCGGGCATCGAGTTGTTCCTGGATATCGGCAACACCACCGTGATCGCTGAACGCTTGCAGCGCCGGCTGCTCGATATCGCACTCGTCGAAGGGCCGGTGGACGCGGCGGAGCTAGGTCTGGCAGTAACGCCGTACCGCGACGATGACCTGGTGCTCATTGTCGCGCCGGGCCATTCGCTGGCCGGACGACGGGTGACCAGCGCGGACCTGGCGGCGCTACAGTGGATTTTGCGCGAACCAGGTTCGGGGACACGGGCGGTGGTGGACCGCGCGCTGGCCGCGGTCGGCATTACGCCGCAGACCTCCCTGGAACTCGGCAGCACTGAAGCGATCAAGCGCGCTGTCGCGGCGGGGCTGGGCGTCTCGATTGTCTCGCACCTGGCGGTCGGGCAGGAACTGGCGCTTGGCCGGCTTGCCGTCGTGCCGGTTGACGACCTCAATATCACCCGCCAGCTGACGATTTTGCAACGCGTCAATACACGGCCGCAGCCGGTGGGGCTGGCGCTTCTCCGCCTGCTGTCAGACCAGCCCGCTGATAGGTCTCCCGCACGCAGGTGAGGAGTGCAGGATCAGGGATGCGGCCGGTGCTCAGGCGAACCGTTCCTCCAACCAGGGGTCGGCGTGGTTGTTGTAGCCGTAATTCTCCCAGAAGCCGAGCTGGTCCTCGGCCATAAACTCCAGCCCACGCACCCACTTCGCACTCTTCCAGAAATAGCGCTTGGGCACGACCAGGCGAAGCGGCCAGCCGTGGTCCGGTGTCAGGTCTTCGCCGTTGCGCCGGTAGCAGAGTAGCACATCATCGTCGAGAAAGACGTCGAGTGGGAGGTTCGTCGTGTAGCCGCCGTCGCAGTGCTGCATCACAAACTTCGCTGCGGGCTTGACCTGCACATCCCGCAGCAGGTCGCGCACGCTAACCCCTTCCCATTCACTGCCGAGCAGGCTCCACGTCGTCACGCAATGCACGTCGGCGGTGACTTTCGTGCGCGGCAGCGCCATGAACTCGTCATAACTCCAGCGCCGCTCTGCTGCGACCAGGCCGAAGACCCGGAAATCCCACGTTTGCGGGTCGAAGCGCGGCACGCGCCCATAGGTCAGGATCGGCCACTTTTCGGTGAGCGTCTGACCCGGTGGGATCCGCGCCGCTATTTCGGGTGGATAACGCCGCCGGCCAAAGCCGCGAAAGACCATCGCAATATTCCTCCTCATGCGGGGCCGTGCCCCAGGTTGAAGGCGGTTCACCCCTCTTCACTTAATGATACGCGCGCCGTCCAGTTCTGGCGCACTGCGGAAGGGCGGGTGAGCCGCCAAGACGCCAAGGAGACGCCAAGCGCGCCAAGACGATTCGTATTTCTCTACTTCTTGGCGTCCTGGCGGTTCACCCGTCCCTACCCTCCTCGTCTATTCGCTGCGGTAATCGGTATAATACGCCCGCGCCGCTCATAACCGGCGCGGGAAATCGCTGTGACGAACCAGGACGACAGCCAGCTGCGGATTGTGCCGCCGCCACGCGACGACGAAGCGGCGGCGATCGTCGCCGCGCTGGAAGCATATCTCGCCGGCCAGCGCCACGCGCCGGCACGGCCGCGCACACCCGCCTGGGCGCTGGCCGGCCGGCTCGCCAGCCAGGGTCTGGCGTATCAGCGGCGTGGGCAGGCGATTGCTAACTGGCGGGCGGCGATGTTCGGGGATAGGGGATAGACGATAGGGGATAGTTGCTCATTGATGAGGTAGCGCTGGGAGATCAGCACAGTGCTGAAGCGAACCCCTATCCCCTCGTGAGGTGCCATGTTCAGCAAGGTGCTCGTCGCTAACCGGGGCGAGATCGCGATCAGGGTGATGCGCGCCTGCCGCGAACTCGGTGTCGCGACGGTCGCGATCTATGGCGAAGAAGAGCGCGACGCGCCGCATGTGCGGTACGCGGACGAAGCGTTCGTTGTCGCGCCCGGTGGGGCTACCCGGCCCTACTTGAACGTGCCCGGCATTGTGGACGCGGCGCGACAGGCGGGCGCGGCGGCGGTACACCCTGGCTACGGCTTTCTGGCCGAGAATGCCACGTTTGCCCGCGCGGTAATCGCCGCTGGACTGGTCTGGATTGGCCCGCCGCCAGCGGCGATAGAGGCGATGGGCGACAAGATCGAGGCGCGGCGGCTGGCCGGCGCGGCGGGTGTACCGCTGGTGCCGGGGACGAACGATCCGGTGACGACACCCGAAGAAGCGATCGTCTGCGGCGAGCAGTGGGGCTTCCCCATCGCGCTGAAGGCGGCGGGTGGCGGCGGCGGACGGGGCTTCCGGGTCGCGCGGTCGGCGGCTGACGTGCCGGAGGCGTTCGCGGCGGCGGCGCGCGAGGGCCAGAGTTTCTTCAACAATCCGACGCTCTATGTCGAAAAGTACATCGAGGCGCCGAAACACGTCGAGATTCAGGTGCTGGCGGACCGCCACGGCCACATCATTCATCTCGGCGAGCGCGAGTGTTCGGTACAGCGCCGGCATCAGAAGCTCATCGAGGAAGCGCCCTCGCCCGCCGTGGACGCCGCCCTGCGCGAGCGCATGGGCGCGGCGGCGGTCGCGCTGGCCCGCGCGGTAGGTTACGAGAGCGCCGGGACGATGGAGTTTCTGCTCGACTCCGAAAAAAACTTCTACTTCATGGAGATGAATACGCGCATCCAGGTCGAACACACCGTCACTGAGGAAGTGACCGGCTGCGATCTGGTGCGCGCGCAAATTCGCATCGCGGCGGGCGAGCCGCTGCCCTGGCAACAGGAGGAGATCGCCTGGCGCGGCCACGCGATCGAGTGCCGCATCAACGCCGAAGACCCGGCGCGCGGCTTCGCCCCCACGCCTGGCGTCATCACCACCTACCACGAACCGGGCGGGCCGGGCGTGCGGATTGACGGCGCGGCGGAGACCGGCGCGGAGATTTCGCCGCGCTATGACTCCCTGATCGCCAAACTGATCGTGCGCGCCGCCGACCGCCCTGCCGCCATCGCCCGGATGCAACGCGCCCTGGCGGAATACCAGATCGGCGGCGTCGCCTCGACCATCCCCTTCCACCAGGCGGTGCTCGCCCACCTCGTCTTCACCGCCGGGCAGGCCGCCACCGACTGGATCGAGCGCGACCAGATCGGCCGCGATCTCACTCCCGCCGTGCTCACACCCGGTGACAACGCCGAGCAGCCAGTGCCTGTCGAGCATCGCTACACATTGGAGGTCAACGGCAAACGCTTCAACGTGCGCCTCTTCGATGATGCCGGCGCGCAGACCATGCCCAACAACACCCGCCCGGCCGCGCCGCGCCGCGCGCTGCCAAAGCATGGTGGCAGCCCCCAGGCCAACGGTAATGGCGCGCTCACCAGCCCGATTCAGGGTACAGTGCTGCGCGTCGCCGTAGCGCCCGGCGCGGCCGTCGCGGCGGGCGACCTGATCTGCGTGATTGAAGCGATGAAGATGGAGAATGAAATCACCGCGCCGCGCGACGGCACGGTGCAAGATCTCCCGATTGCGCCAGGCCAGACGGTCAAGATCGGCGAGCCGCTGGCGACGATCGGGTGACGAGTCGGGCAGACGGGCAGTCGGGTAGTCGGGCAGTGGGTTCAGACCAGCAGTGTGCCAGTCTTCAGGTGTAGCGCTAGACCAGCGCACTGCCCGACTAACGAAGGAGCGAACGATGGCTCACCCGCTGATCGCGGTGATGAACGACGAGACGGCCTTTCTGCAACTGATGCACGATTTGCTGACCGGAGAGGGGTATCGCTGCATTATCTGCAAAGAGGGTGACAAGGTCTATCCGTTGATCAAGGAGCAGCAGCCCAATCTCGTGATTCTCGATATCCGCATGGGCACGCCGGAGACAGGGTGGATGGTGCTGGAACTGCTGCGCCTTGATCCGGCGACCGCATCAATTCCGGTCATCGTCTGTTCGGCCGACACGGTCTTTCTCCGCGCCAAGGCAGATGCGCTCCGTGACCTGAATTGCGACATTCTGGAGAAGCCCTTCGACCTCGACACCCTGCTGGAGAAAGTGGCCGCGATGCTCGCGGACGCGAATAAGCGCGAGGGGCCGGGGGGGCTACTCGGCCGCCGCTAATACGGCATCACCCGGCGTGGCCCATAGTCCTGCGCCCGCACCGTGGCGCTGAAACTCCGCACCAGCAAATCGTTCTGCACTGCCTGGTAGTCCGGATCGCCCCACAGGCTGGTGAACTCGTACGGGTCGCTGTCGAGATCGTAGAGTTCGCCAGTTGCCAGGTCGTGGTAGACCACCAGCTTCCAGCGGCGGTCGCGGTACATCGTGGCGAAGCTGTGGTGCGGCTCGTCAATCGCGTCGTAGAACTCGCAGCGCACGAAGTCACGGTGGTGATCCGGCGCGGCCTGGCCGGTCAGCATCGGCAGCAGCGATTGCCCTTGCATTGACTCCGGCGCCGGCAGCCCCGCCAGTTCCATTAGCGTCGGCGCGACATCGAGCAACCCGACCAGCGCCTCGCTCTGTAGGTCAGCAGGGAAGTGCCCCGGCCACGACCAGATCAGCGGCACGCGCGTCAGGCCGTCAAAGAAGCGGCAGCCTTTGTGCGCCAGGCCGTGATCGCCCAGTGCCTCGCCGTGATCGCTCATGAAGATGACGACCGTGTTCTCGCGCTGGCCGGCCCGGTCGAGCGCGGCGAGCAAGCGCCCGAACTCCGTATCAACCTGCTCAATCATCGCGTAGTAGAGCGCCTGCATCTTTCGGCCGCCCGCGCCGTCGTACTCGTCGGGGTACACCGGCGCGGTCTGGAAATCGGCGCCCGCCAGGGTGCGCTGGTGCGCTAGATCGCTCTCGCGGAAATGCGGCCCCGGCAGCGTGTTGGGGTCGAACCGGCGGTAGTACTCATAGGGCGGATTGTAGGGCGGATGCGGGTCGTAGGGATTGATACTGAGCAGCCAGGGCTGGTCGCCCGTGTCCTCGATGAAGCGAATTGCCTGCTCGGTACACCAGGTCGTCTGGTGCAGGGCGGGCGGTACGTTGTCCTGTGCCGGCGTCGGTTCCAGCAGGCCGTGCGCCTGCGGGCGAATGGCGAGCAACCGCGCCGGGTCTTCGCCCTGCTCGTGGACCCAATCGGCGTAATCGTGGCCGCGCCGCCAGTCGTCGCGCGGCGCGTGGCTGTACTGGAAGAAGGTGTAACCGTCGTCGGTGCGCGGTTCCTGCCCGTTATACGCGCCCGCCAGGTGGAGTTTGCCGACCAGGCCGCAGCGGTAGCCCGCGTCGGCCAGCCGCCGCGTCACCAGCGTCTCCTCGCGCGGGAAGTGCGTGTTGCCGTTGGTGTTGACGCGCACGGTGCTCGGGTAGCGCCCGGTCAGAAAACTCGCCCGGCTCGGCGTGCAGATCGGGCACTGGCAGTAGGCGTGCGTAAAGGCCACGCCCTCCGCCACCAGCCGGTCGAGATTCGGCGTATGCACATGCGGGTTCCCCAGCGCCCCAATCGTGTCGAACCGCTGCTGGTCCGAGCAATACCACAGAATATTTGGCCGCCGCTCCGGCATCGCATCCTCCAGGCGTGTGTTTTCAACGCCGAGGACGCGGAGAACGCAGAGGGCACAGAGTTGAAGGAGACTATGGCGCTGGCGTGGTCAGTCAGAAACCGGCCATACTGTGTCGCCACTGCTCCCTTGCTCCCGTTTCCACCCTGCGGTCTCTGCGCGCTCTGCGTCCTCAGCGTTTAATCCGTTCCCCTACGAGGTCGGGACGTCGAAGTAGACGGTTTTGACCTGGGTGAAGAAGTCAATCGCCGTCTTGCCTTGCTCGCGCGAGAAGGAACTGGACGCCTTCATGCCGCCGAACGGCGCGTGCGGTTCCGCGCCGGCCGTCTCGGAGTTGACGTGGACGATGCCCGACTCGATGTCGCGGATGAAGCGGAATGCGGTGGCGATGTCGCGCGTGAAAATCGAGGCCGAGAGGCCATAACTTGTGTCGTTCGCCAGCGCGACCCCTTCTTCCAGGTCGTCCACCGGCATCACCGCCAGCACCGGGCCGAAGATTTCCTCGCGTGATAGGCGCATCTGCGGCGTCATCTGCCCGAAGATCGTCGGCTTGACGAAGTAGCCGCCATCGCCATTCCCCTCCGGCGCGCCGCCGCCGACCAGCACTTCGCCGCCCTCGGACTGGCCGACTTCGAGGTATTCCAGCACGGTATCGCGCTGCTGCGCCGAGACGAGCGGGCCGATGTCGGTCGTCGCCTCCAATGGGTCGCCGACGCGCAGCGCGCCCGCGCGCTTGACCAGGCGGTCAACGAAGTCGTCGAAGACCGGGCGCTGGACGAAGGCGCGGCTGGTCGCGGTGCATTTCTGGCCGGTAGACATCATCGCGCCGTTGAGCGTCTGCTGGAGCGCCTGGTCCATGTCGGCGTCGGCCAGCACGATGACCGGGTTCTTGCCGCCCATCTCCAGTTGCACCTTCACGCTGCGGTCCGACGCGGCGGCCTTGCGATAGAGCGCCTTGCCGACCGCGTTCGAGCCGGTGAAGGTGACGGCGTTGACCGTTTCGTGCTCGACGATGGCGTCGCCGATCTCCCGCCCCGCGCCGGTGACGAGGTTGAGGACGCCCGCCGGCAGACCCGCTTCGGCCAGACACTCGGTCAGCAGCGTCGCGGTCAGCGGCGTCAGCCCGGCCGGTTTGAAGACGACCGTGTTGCCGTAGATCAGCGCCGGGGCGATCTTCCAGGCCGGAATGGCGATCGGAAAGTTCCACGGTGTGATCGCCGCGACGACGCCAAGCGGCACGCGCTCGGTGTAGAGGAAGGTCGTCGGATTCGCCGACGGGAGACGGTCGCCGATCGGCTGCGCGCCCTCACCCGCGAAGAAGCGCAGGATCGCCGCCGCGCGCAGCGTCTCGCCCTTGCCCTCCTTGAGCGTCTTGCCCTCCTCGCGCGTCAGCGCCTCGCCGATCTCGTCGGCCCGGCGCTCGACCAGTTGCGCCGCCTTGTAGAGAATGTTGGCGCGGGCGATTGGCGACGTCTTGCGCCAGCCGTCGAACGCGCCGCGCGCTGCCTCCATCGCGCGGTTCACGTCACCGGCGTTGGACGACTGAAAGCGGCCCAGCACCTCGCCCGGCCGCGCCGGATTGCGGTTCTCGCTCGTCGCGCCGGTGGCCGAATCAACCCATTCCCCACCGATATAGTTCTGGTACGTCTTGACGGATGCGGTCGCGGTCATGCTCCCTCCTTCACCATCCCGTGTGGCGGCGTCCCGCCGGCTCGTCAATCGCTCGCACGCGGCAGCGCCGTCGCTATGCCGCCTTCGCATTGTACCGCCTCATCACTTGTTTCTCATTCCTCTCTAATCCACGTCGCATCAATTTCTCACAATCGCTCCATACACTGAATAGGCCACTAGCACTGGCTGCCAACAATTCGCGCGGGTCAGCCAGGTATCCTGCGCCGTTGCAGGAAAGGAGGGAATGCTATGGCTATGCAACTCGACGCCGTGCCACAGGTCGGAGCGCGCCTGCCCGCGCAGGGGAAGTCGCCAGAGGAGATCACCGCGCTGCTGGAAGATGCCCGCCGCGACGACGTGCAGTGGCGCGCGGGCCGCGTCGCGGGCTTCTTGTTTCTTGGCGGCGAGGACGTCGCCCAGGTCGCCCAGGACGCCTACCGGCGCTTCAGCATGGAGAATGGTCTCTCCGGCGTCGCCTTTCCCAGCCTGCACAAGTTCGAGACCGAAGTCGTGGCGATGAGCGCCGCGCTACTCCACGGCGACAACGCGGTCGGCACCATTACCAGCGGCGGCACCGAGAGCATCTTGCTGGCGGTCAAGACGGCGCGCGACCGGGCCAGGGCGCTGCGGCCAGCGATCACTCGGCCGGAAATCGTGATGCCCTACACTGCCCACCCCGCGTTCGACAAGGCCGCGCACTACTTCGGCCTCACGCCAGTGCGGACACCGCTTGGGGCAGACTGGCGGGTGGACCTGGCGGCGTACCAGGCCGCCATCACGCCCAACACGGTGCTGCTGGTCGGCTCGGCGCCGAATTATCCGTTCGGCATGGTGGACCCCATACCGGATATGGCGGCGTTCGCCGCCGAGCGGGAGATCAGTTTCCACGTTGACGCCTGTGTCGGCGGCTTTTTCCTCCCGTTCGCCGAACAGCTCGGCCGCCAGTTCCCCACGTTCGATTTCCGCGTCCCCGGCGTCACGTCCATCTCCGCCGATCTGCACAAGTTTGGTTATACGGCCAAGGGGGCGTCGCTCCTCCTCTCGCGCGATCCCGACATCGCCCAGTATCAGGGCTTCGAGTTCGCGGGCTGGCCCTGCGGACGCTACCGCACGCCCAACACCACCGGCACCCGGCCGGGCGGGGCGATCGCGGCGGCGTGGGCGGTGCTGCAATACCTGGGCGAAGCGGGGTACCGCCGGCTGGTGGCGCGGACGCTGGCCTTCACGGATCGTCTCAGCGCCGGTATCGCGACGATACCTGAACTCACGGTCTACGGCGAACCGGATATGAGCGTGCTGGCGTACGGGTCGCCTACCCACGACATCACGGCGATTGGCGAGGAACTGGAACGGCGTGGCTGGTTCCTCCACTGGACCTGGCAGCCGCCCGCCATTCACCTGATGCTCTCGCCTGGCCACGCGGCGATCGTGGAGACCTATCTCGCCGACCTCGCCGCCGCGACCGGCACGGTCGTCCGGCAGGCGCTGACCGGCCGCGAACGG
>DASUBC010000200.1:0-4302 GCA_035763465.1 Thermomicrobiales bacterium | reverse complement strand
ATCAGCGGTGCGCTCCTCCGTCTCGAAGGTGGCCTGGCGCCCGCGAATCCCCTGGTTGTAAATCTCGGCAATCGCAGCGGCGTCATCGGGTTCCGCCGTCCGCACCGCCATTCCCGTCATCTCGTCGCCTCCTGTCGCCGGCCGTCTTGGATTGATAAACTTCGATATAGCAGGGCCAAGAAAAGGCGGCTAGTCCGGCGCTGCGGCCAGCACCGCCCGCACCCACGCCGCCGTGTCCGGGTGCAACTGGTAGAAGCCCCACGTCCCCCGCCGCTCGGAGATGACCAGGCCCGCCTCGCGCAACACCTTGAGATGGTGCGAAATGGTCGGCTGCTCCAGTTCCACGCCATCCCCCAGGTCGCAGGCGCAGACTGGCTCCGGCGCTGCCGCCAGGGTGGTGAGGATGGTCAGCCGCGTGGTGTCGCCCAGCGCCTTGAACCGCTTCGCGGCGGTCGTGGTTCCCGCGTCGGGGGACGTTGGAATGACCAGCGGCGTGCAGCAGTCGGCAGCCGGCTGGGTTACAGGAAGGGTGCGAGTTGTTGGTCGCGTCATCGTCTTCATGGAACCACTCTACACCCTGTATCGAGAGTTGTCAATATAGAAACTCGTCAATCCAATATGGGCTGGGCTGGAGCGACGATTTGGCCCAGGTGGAAGTTGAAGTGGGCGATGGGGTAGCGGCAGATGTCCTCCAGGGTCATATAGTCGTGGAACAGGTGGTCCCAGCGCGTCGGATAGTGCATTCCGAGCGCCCATTCGTCGTCGCCCGCCGTCTCCACCAGCCGCAACACGGCGGCATAGGCCCGGTCGAACCGTCGCCCGATGCGGCGGCGCGTGAAGACGCGCGCCCCGCCCCGCGCGCCCCACGCATTGACCTGGTTGAAAAGGCCTGTGGCGCGGTTGAGCAGCCGCGCGAACCGCTTGGAGTAGCGCCGGGGTACGCGCCCCCAAAAGCGGACCAGCGGGGCAAGCGCGGCGAGGATAACGAAGCCGAAGACTATGTGCCACAGCACTTCGCCGTTTGTCCAGCCCGGATTGCGACTCGGCTGCCGTAAGTCGGCGTCCGACAGCGAACCCAGCAGGTCGTGGAATGCGGTGTGGACGCCCACAAGGTCCGCCAGTAGCGTCTCTCGCGTATCCATGTTTCCCCTCCTTGCTGCGCTGCGGTGCAGGGGCGATTCAGGCCCCCGCCGCCAGCAGTTCGCTCTGGATGCGTGCCCGGATTTCGTCGCGGACGCGGCGATAGGTCGCCAGTTGTTCGGCCTCGGCGCCGGTTGCCCGGCCAGGGTCGTCAAATGACCAGTGCAGTCGCTGGCCCGCGCCGGGGAATACCGGGCACGTCTCGTTGGCGTGGTCGCAGACGGTGATGACCGCTGCGAACGGTTCGCCCAGGTAGCGTTCCAGCGTCTTCGACTCCTGCCTGGAAATGTCGATGCCGAGTTCAGCCATCACCCGTATCGCCAGCGGGCGCACGCCGACCGCCTCGGTTCCCGCGCTGAACGCCTCGAAGCGGTCGCCGCCGAGCTGCCGCAATAGCCCTTCCGCTATCTGCGACCGGGCGCTGTTGTGGGTGCAGAGGAACAGCACTCGTTGCTTTCCTTGCTCGTTCACGCGCCTCATCTCTTCCTGATCACGCTACCGATTCCGTATCGTGCCGAGCGCCCGCCTGTGATCCAACCGGGGTGAGAAGTTGGCCGGCATCCTTGCCGATGTGCTCCCCACGAATGCACTGATAGGCGAACGCCCCCAGGATTGCCCCGACAATCGGACCGACCACGTAGAGCCATTGCGCGGTCCACATCCCGCTCACCAGCGCCGGAGCCAGCGACCGGGCAGGATTCATGGACGCGCCGCTAATCGGCCCGGCGAACATCGCCTCCAGTCCCACGGTTCCGCCGATAGCCAGCGCCGCAGCCTGCCCGACGGCGCGGGTGTCGGTCGCCACGCTGATGATGACGAACATCAGGAAGAAGGTCAGCACTGCCTCAAGCGCCAGCGATTGTCCCACCCCACCAGCGGGCAGGGTTGCCCCGAGATTTGCGACGTTGCCGAACAGGAGCCGCAAGGCCGCGCTGGCGGCGATGGCTCCGCCGAACTGCGCGGCTAGGTAGGCCGGGACCAGGACGAGGGGGAAGTGGCGAGTCGCCGTGAACGCCAGCGTCACGGCGGGGTTGAAGTGCGCCCCGGAGATATGGCCGGTCGCGTAAATCATCGTCGCGATAATCAACCCGAAGGTTGCCGCTACGCCGACGTGCGTGACCGCCCCGCCCGTGGTTGTGTCAATGATGATCGCACCGCATCCCGCGAAGACCAGCCCGAAGGCGCCGACGAATTCCGCCGCTGCCCGCTGGAGCGTCCCTGGCTGCCGCATACTCCTCCTCGCGATATATCCACATCTGCCGATGTACCTAGCCGAACGTTGTCCCGCAGCTGCCACCACGACGAGCGCTGCTAGTCGCAGCGTGAGGGGATCGGGTCAAAGGTGCTTAGGTCCAGCAGCGTGCCGAGTCGATCCTGCACTAGCTTCACTGTCACGGGGTCCAGCGTGTAGTAAACCCAGCGGGCATCGTTGCCGGCGCGGCGGTCGCGCACCAGGTTCGCCTTCTTCAACACGCCGAGGTGGTGGGAGCAGGTGCTTTGCGGGAGATTGAGCGCGGCCATCAGGTCGCAGACGCAGTGTTCGCGTCGCGCCAGGAGCGCGATCAACGCCAGGCGCGTTGGGTCGCCAAGCGCCTTGAGCAATGTCGCCAGCGTGGTGAAGGAGGCGCGGGGGGCGCTGGTCTTCGGTTGGAGAGTGATAGTCGCCATCGCACCAGCCCAGAACACATCAACCAATGTCGATGTGTCCAGCATAACAGTTCGCGGTGGCGGTCTGCAAGTGTGCCATCCCATTTGGCCGCTGGCTGACAATGCGTAATGCCGGGTATATTTTCGGGCGCTTGTGCTATACTAGCGTGTAAGTAGACGTTGCGCGTCACGCGATGTGACGCGGCGTGTACCGCGCCAAACCGGCCGTTTGGGCGGCCGGACGGGGGGACCACAAGAGAACGGGGTGAATCGCGGCGCGACCCGCGTAGGGCGCCAGCAGGCTTCCCGCCCGAACCCGTCAGCTAACCCCGTCGGCGCTTGCGAAGCGCACAAGTTCTTCGGAATTGGCCGGAACCAGCACCGGTTCGTCGGGCCGTTCGATAGGTGCGCGCGTATGGCTACCCTCACGAACCACCGCTTACCCGGGCCGTTTGACCCACGCCGGCTCTCGCCGATTGGCCGCTGGGGCTGGCTCATCCGCACGCCAGGCTTTACCGCCGGCGAAGTGCAGCAACTGCTGCGCGACGGCGCGGGCACCGAGCGGGGCCGCGCGGTCAGCCGCTGCGCTGCGCGGTCGTCCGACTGGATGCCGTCCGTGCCCGACGTCGTGTTGTGTCCCTTCCACTATCAGCGGCTGCTGCCCCGGATCATCTTCTGGTACAGCCAGGGCGAATCGGTCGAGGAGATCGGCAAGCGCGTGACCGCCTTCCACACCTCCTGGGGCGTCGAGCGCGCCCTGCTCACCGCCTGCTACCGCATCGCAGAGTGTCTCAACCACCATCCTGAGACATATGGGTTGTCGCGGTAACGGGGTCGCAGGTCTGAAGGTCGAAGGTCGAAAGTCGCTCTATTCAACGCTACCGGCTGGTCTGCGAACGTCGGTTGTCAGAATGCCGCTGCCCTATAACGAGCGACTTTCGACCTTCGACTTTCGACCTGCGACCCGCCCCAGCCAGCGTCGCGTCGCGCGCGGCGAGCGCAGGTGGACGACGGCGAGATGCGCGTATTCGGGCCGCGCCAGCAGCGCGGGGTATTCGCGGCGCTTGCGGGCGTGCGATTGCACCGCCCAGAGGAAAAGCGAGTCGCGGCTGAGGAATTGCTCGCGCAGTGACTCACGGTTGCCGTTCCACAGTTCGACGCGGCGCGTGCCGCGCACGAGCGAGCGCCGCGTCAGCCGCCAGAAATTGACCGCCAGCGGATAATCGAGCCAGATGGCCGTGTCGGCTCGCGCCCAGACGATGTCACGCACCACGGAGTAATTGCCGTCCGCGACCCACTGTTCCGCCGTCGTCGCGGCGGTCGCACGCTCGCGGAATCGCTCGGGCGGGGCGGGCGTCCAGTGCGGCTCCCAGTGCAGCGCGTCGAGTTCGATGTGGGGATAGTCCAGCAGCAGGGCGAGCCGGCCCGCCAGCGTCGTCTTGCCGGAGCCGGTCGTGCCGACCACGACAATGCGCCGGCAGCCCGCCAGCGAGCGCCAGGGGTCGCGCGCCGCCG
>DASUBC010000199.1:0-4559 GCA_035763465.1 Thermomicrobiales bacterium | reverse complement strand
TACTGATTGACCAGGCGGGCGTCGCCGTGACGCCGGGCAGCGCCTTCGGCCCGAACGGCGAAGGATTTCTGCGCCTCGCCTACTCCACCTCCGATGACCTGCTGCAACGCGCGGTCGAGCGCATGGGCAACGTGTTGGCCGAACGAGGGTCGAAAGTCTGAAGGTCGAAAGTCGAAGGTCGCTCGTAATCAGGCAGTGGCGTTCTGCCTGCCGGTGTTCGCAGGTAGCCAGTAGTCTTTACTCGCAGGGACTTTCGACCTTCGACCTCGTTTTCAGCACCGCACCACCATATCGCGGTTGTTGGTGTGGTATTCATACCGCTGGCCGTTGGCTGCGAGGACGACGCGGTAGCCCGGCGTAACAATTTGCAGATAGGCGCGGCCAGGCTGTGGGCAGCCGAGGCTGCTGTTGGGCCACTCTACCGGCTCGGCTGTGACGACTGCAATGGCGCTGGTGGCAACGTGCAATTCATCGGCCAGCGCGGCGATGGCGAGGCGGACCGGGTTCGGCAGATCGTTCACTGGCGTCGTTGCTCCCGCTGTGCCGGGCGTGGCGCTGGACTGGTTGCCGGCGCAATGCGCCACCATCTGCGACTGGTCGGTATGATACTCATACTGGCGTCCCTGCGCCTGGAGCACGATCACGTAGCCGGGGGTGATTACATCGAGATAGACCCGCCCCGGCTCCGGGCAGCCGAGGCTCGTATCGGGCCACTCGTGCGGGTCGGCGCGCACAACGCGAATGTCGCTGGCCGGAATCCGCGCCTCGCTCGCCAGCGCCGCGACAGCCAGCCGGGCGACCGGCGGCCAGGCGCTCGGTGTGGCTGTCGTGCCTGGTGTGCCGGGCGAGGCAAGCGCGCCCGGCGTCGCGCCCGGCGTTGGCGGCGCGGTCGCGGAGGCCGCCGTTGGCGCGGACGGTGCTGGTCGCGTCACGGTCGGGCTGGCGCCGCTCGCGCACGCGGTGAGCAGTGCGATCGCCACACTGATGAGGATAACCCCTGCCCGCCCGCGCCACATGCTCCCTCGCTCCCACGTTTCCTCACCACAGCATCGTGTGTCACGGCCAGCAGCGGCGCTGACCGGACCTCATATCACTGTGACGGTCGCGTGAGGCGAATAGTTCCCTGTGTACGTTCAGAAGGGGATAGGGGATAGACGATAGGGGAAAGTCTTGACATAGCACTATGCTTGAAGATCAGCACTACCTACCAGAAAGGCACTATCCCCTATCGTCTATCCCCTATCCCCTTCTCGTCCGCCGCCAGGGGCGCGTGACGGCCAGAACCAGGAGCGAGGCGGCGCTGGTGAGCCGGCGGCGGATGGCGCGTGGGCGGACGAGGTGCGGTGGCTGTGCCCGGTCGCACGGCCAGACCGGATCGAGCACAATCCATTGCGCGGGCGCCGCGCGAATCGTCTCTTCCAGGGCATGGGCGAGCAGCGGCATGTTCGCGGCGATATCCTCCTGGAGCCGCCCGGTGTCTTGCAGGATCAGTGGTGGCCGGAGGGTGACCTGGAGCCGGTTGAACGAGACCTGCCGGAAAGTCGCCGGCAGGATCGGCGAACCGTCGCGCAGGGCCAGCACGATCGGGCCATGCGGCAGGGTGGTCGGTTTGCCGAAGAACTCGACCACGCTGCCGTTGGCGCCGAGGTAACGGTCGCCGACGATCAGCAAAATCCCGTTTTGCCGCAGCAGACGCAGCGCCGACACCGTGCCCTGCCGGTTCGCCAGCAACAGTTGCAGGCCGGTGCGCCCCCGAATCTGCGAGACGAAGTCGAAGAGGGCTGGCGGCTCCAGCGGTTCGACAAACGCGCCGGCTGGCGGCGCGTAGAGAGCAGCGAACGGCGCCAGCGCGTTGAACCCGGTTATGTGCGCGCCGATGACGATGACGCCCCGCCCCTGCACGCGGGCCGCTTCCAGATGTTCGAGACCGTGGAGGTCCACAAAATTCCGAATATCATCGTCGGACATACTGTAGAGTCGCGCCAGCACATGATAGTTCCGCACCGAGTTGACCATGACCCGGAAGACCTGCCACTGGCGGCGCGGTGGGGACATTGCGCCGAGCACCTGGCGCTGGTTGGCTGCGATCGCCTGGCGGCGCTCCGGATACGCCAGATACGCGATCAGCGCAAAGATAGGCGGCAGGAGCCGCACGAGTGGGGAAGGTACCCACCGCACCAGCCACAACCCAAATTTTAGGAGGCGGAGCGTTCCCATTGCGGCTCCGTTGTACAGTCGGTCAGCCGGGCGCGGTGCTGCGGAGGGATGCCCGGCGGTTGAAACCGCAGGCTGAAGGCGGCTGCGCCGCCACGAAGTCCGCCTGCGCGGACTGGGGCTGGTCTACCTCAACGCCATTATCCAGCCCCAGCATTATGACTAACCCAGTCCCCGTGAGGGGACTTTGTGGCTGCGGCCCTTCGCGCCGAATTCATTCGGCGCCACCCCGCAGCAGCACTATGCTCGTTATCAGGCGTAGCGCTGGGCCAGCGTCACTGCCCGACTGCCCGACTGCCCGACCGCCCGACTTTCCCCGGCCACATCTGGCGAAACATGTACCATTGTTCGGGGTACTGGCGCAAGAGGTTCTCCAGTCGTTCGACCCACAACTGCGTCAGCGCGCGAATGTCGGCGGCTTCATCGCCACTCGGTGTAAAAGCGATCGCCGGCTCGACAATACCGAAGAAGGTGTAATCGCCGGGACGCCGGCCGACATAGCCAAAAAGCAGCGGTGCCCGCGCCCGCAGCGCGAAGCGCGCCGGCCCGGCCGGCAGCCAGGCTGGTTGGCCGAAGAAGGAAACCTCGACCCCGCCGTCCGGCTGTGGGCCGTCGGGCAGGATGCCGACCACCTGCCCACGCCGCAGCGTTTGCAAAATCTTGCGTAAACTCCCCTTGTCCGGAGGAATGATCCCTAGTCCTGTGCGTTCGCGGGTTGCCTGCACGAGCCGGTCGAGTTCGGGCGGTGAAAAGCGGTCAACCACCGTCACGGTCGGGTAGCCGCGCGCGGCGAGGAGGCCGCCGGCGTTGTCCCAGTTGCCGAAGTGCGGCACGATAACAATGGCTCCGTGTCCCTGCGTCAGCGCCGCGTCGAGATGTTCAAAGCCAATCACCACCGTATCCGCCTCGATGGCGTCGGGATCGGTCGCGGCCTGGCGGAAGAAGTCGAACAGTGACTTGGCGTAGTTGCGGAACGAGCGGCGCGCGGCCAGTCGCACGCGGGCCGAAGCCACATCATCAGCCAGAATGATGGCGTAGTTCTCGACCGCTTTGTGACTGTGGCTGGGAAAGAGCCAGAAATACAGTTCGCCCCCGACGGCGGTCAGCCGATAGCCAAGCCAGCGCGGCAACTTCGGGGCGGCCCAGAATGCAAGTTTGAAACCCCAGTACCCCCACTTCACGCCGGCCATCCCCAACCAAAAGATAATCACTACCAGGGCACGCATCATGCGCGGCGCCCTGGTAGTGATTATACGCAGGTTTGGCTATTCGGTTACCTGGGCGCTCGCCGGCGCCCTCAGACCGGCCAGGGTATCGGACGCCTCCGGCAGCGCGTGCGCGCGGATGTAATCGTCCGTCAGCCGGCGCGCTTCGTCGTCGGTGAACTGCTGCGGGGGTGACTTCATGAAGTACGCCGAGGGCGCCGTCAGTGCCCCGCCAATTTTGTGGTTCAGCGCCAGTTTCGCGCAGCGAATCGCGTCAATGACGACGCCGGCGGAATTGGGCGAATCCCAGACTTCGAGTTTCAATTCCACGTTCAGCGGCACATCGCCGAAGGTCGTGCCTTCCATGCGGATATAGGCGAACTTGCGGTCGTCCAGCCACGGCACGTAGTCCGATGGGCCGACGTGGACATTGTCCGACGGCATCGGTGTGCCGAGTTGCGAGGTGACGGCGTTCGTCTTGGAAATCTTCTTCGACTCCAGGCGCTCCCGCTCCAGCATGTTGAGGAAGTCGGTGTTGCCACCGAAGTTGAGCTGGTAGGTGCGGTCCACGCGTACACCGCGGTCCACGAAGAGGCGCGTCAGCAGGCGATGGGTAATCGTCGCGCCGACCTGCGACTTGATATCGTCGCCGATGATTGGCAAGCCGCGCTCCTGAAAGCGCTTCTGCCAGTAGCGTTCTTTCGCGATGAAAACCGGGATGCAGTTGATGAAGGCGCAGCCCGCCTCCAGAATCTGCTCGACGTACCACTTCGTCGCCATCTCCGAGCCGACCGGCAGGTAACTGACAACCACTTCCGTGCCGGTCTCCTTGAGAATCCGCACGATGTCGGCCGTCTCGCCCGGCGCTTTCGTGATGACTTCCGAGAGGTACTTGCCCAGCCCGTCGTGGGTCATGCCGCGCTGCACAGGCACGCCGAGGAATGGTACCTGGGCGAACTTATACGTGTTGTTCGGCTCGGCGTAGATCGCCTCGCTGAGGTCTTTGCCGACCTTGTTCGCGTCAATATCGAACGCCGCCGTGAACTGAATGTCGCGGATATGGTAGCCGCCGAGATTGACGTGCATCAGGCCCGGCACGGGCTGGTCTGCCGGCGCGTCCTGGTAGTAGGTGACACCCTG
>DASUBC010000198.1:0-2790 GCA_035763465.1 Thermomicrobiales bacterium | reverse complement strand
CATATGGACGGCGCCACGAGTCGGGTCCGGCTCTTTCCCTTCCTCATCGGCGCGGCGGTAGGCAGCGTGGTCGGTGTCGTAGTCGGTGCACTCCTCAGCGGTCCGCTA
Organism: Thermomicrobiales bacterium; assembly: GCA_035763465.1. GTDB lineage: Bacteria > Chloroflexota > Chloroflexia > Thermomicrobiales > CADCWN01 > DASUBC01. Next base: position 2,682 of record DASUBC010000198.1, on the reverse strand, counting down.
GGCCACGCCCTCGAAGCAGCGACGGAAGGCACTGTAGACCGCGTCTTCGGTCACCGCGACGAAGAATTGCGCTTTGAACTGCTGGTGCAATAGACACCGGCGCGTCGGCCAGCGCGCCGCCGGTCGTTTCGGCGCTCGCGGTGTGGCGGTTGGCCGCTGTCCGGCAGCTTAGAACTCGTCGTCCTCGCCGCCGGCATCTCCTTGCTCGTCCAGCCCGGCCATTACTGTGTCAGGGTCTTCGCCCGCCTCCAACCGGCCCAGTGCCTCCGCCATCTCCGGTTCAATTGGCTCCCCCATCTCGTCACTCATGCGGCGCATCGCGCGCGCCAGCGCGCGTGGGTCATTCTCGTCGAGTCCATCGAGCATTCCACCCATCCCGGCATCGTCGTCGAAGTTCGCGCCGGCGCTGCCGCTACCTCGCCGCACCGCCACCTTCGACATCAACCGCGTCAGGTGTTGTCCGCCACAGCGCGGGCAGACCGGGTCGCCGACCGCACTGAAACTGCGAAAGAAGACGCTTACACGGCGCCGGCAATCGGCGCAGCGGTATTCGTAGATTGGCATCGTGACCTCCTGTAGCAGTCGAGCAGTCGGGCAGTCGGGCAGAGAGTTATCGTCAGCACCATACCTATCTACCAGCACGGTGCTAGCCCAGAGCACTGCCCGACTGCCCGACTGCTCGACTGCTCGACTCGTCATGGCGCGAGCACATCCGCGACCGTGCCGAACGAGTACCCCGCCGCGCGCAATTGACGGATGACTTCCGGCAATGCCGCCGAATCTTGTGAATCTGACCCGACATGGAAGAGCAGAATCGCCCCCGGCGCCGCGCCTTCGACACACCGTGTCACGATGCGCGCGGCCGAGTAGCCATTCCAGCCGAGCGAGTCAACCGTCCACATGACGCTGTAGGTGTACCCAAGTTGCCCCAGTTGCGCCAGCATCGCCGCGTCGTAATCGCCATACGGCGGCCGGAAATACGGCTTCGCCGGCACGCCGGCCACCCCTTGAATGATCGTCTCCGCCCGCTCGATTTCGCGCTCGCGCTGGGCCGCAGTCAGTGGCGGCGTGCCAGGCGAATAGCCGGTGAACGACGCGTGATCGTAGGTGTGGTTGATGAGTTGATGCCCCTCCGCCGCCATCCGCGCGACCAGGTCGGGGTTCTGCTCCGCCCAGCGGCCGGTCATACCGAAGGAGGCTTTCACGCCGGTTGCGCGTAGTGTGTCGAGAATCGCCGCCGCATACCCCCGGTCAGCGCCCGCGTCGAACGTCAGCGCCACCATTCGCCGCGTCGTGTTGCCACGGCTGATGACACGCGCCGGACCGGCATTCGGCGCGATGGTCGGTGGCGGCGCAGGTGGCGGGACTGCTGGCGCGGTGGCGGTCGCCGGGCGCGCGATGAGCGTGGGCGGCCTCCTGGTAGGCGCAGCGGTCGGCGGTGGTGGGATCGGTGTCGCCGTCGGAGCCGATGTTGGCGTCGGTAAGGATGTCGGCGGCGCGCTGACGGTCGCCGTAGGCGTTGCGGTCGGAACCGGCGTGCTCACGGGCGCTGGTGGCGGATTGGTTACCGTCGGCGTGGCGGCCGGCGCCGGCACTTGCGCGGCCAGCGTGCTCGTTGGTTGCTGCGTCGGAGTCACCTCCACGAGCGTCGGCACATTCGCCGGCGACGGTTCGGCGGGCGGCGCGCTCAACGATGGCGTGCTGCCACCGCCGCAGGCGACCAGCAGCACGGCCAGCAGCACGACGGCAGCCTTGTTGCCGGCATGTTTCAGGCTATTCACCGCGCATCATCACCAGCATTGCCCCGCTATCCTTCACCCGACTATCCGGCGATCATACCGCATCGTACGCGCCCATGGCAGCGCCGCGCCGAGCCGTTATTTTCGCTTTTCTCTGCGCCCTCTGTGTTCTCCGCGCTCTCTGCGTTGAATCCTCGTTCGCGCACCTGATCGTTCAAACCGCAATTGACAAGCCGCCCGCGCCACGGCTACACTTTCCTCTGGGTCGTGCTAGATGGGGGACTTGCGATACCCTGTACCCGTGAACTCGCATACCGGGATCGAATTCCCTCCCGAGGCCCGTCCCTGTGGGACTACGCTGGCGCTGATGTGTTGATGACTTCGTCCTGCGCGGCGGGAAACGACGAACCCGGTCAGATCCTGACGGAAGCAGCCGTAAGTTGACCTTCCCGGGTGTCGTGGGGTTGCGGGGTCTGAGCTGATGCGCTGGCGCAAGCCGGAGGGTTCTGGTCGAAGGAGGGTGCACGGCCTTTCTTTCGCCAGTCAAGCGCGGGCGGGGCACTTGCCCCGCCCGCGCGGCGTTTCGGTGCTAGCGGCGCGCCGTCTGACGTCGCTTCTGCGCCCGCGATGAGCGCGGCACCGGCTGACCATTCGGCCCGACCGGGCGCTTCCGGCTCTGCTGCTGATAGAGGCGCTTCTGCTGCTGGGCCGTGTAGGCCGCCAGATCCTTGGGGAAGGACGTACGCAGGAGATAGAGGACATAGACGGCGATGGCGATGACGACGATGGCCGAGACGTATAACCACAGCCGCCAGCCCAGGAACGGCAGGCCCATCACCCGGAAGCCGAAGAAGACCAGACCGGCGACGAAGGCCCAGAGAAACCATTCAGCATAACGCCTGGTGAAACGGCGCTTGAGCGGATGGTTCTTGATTGGTGCGGG
>DASUBC010000197.1:0-5888 GCA_035763465.1 Thermomicrobiales bacterium | reverse complement strand
CCGCTGAGTGAGGACGCGGACAGCGCGGAGATCACGATTCCCTGACGAATCGGGCAGTCGAGCAGTCGGGCAGCTGCTGTGGTCTGCCCCGGCGGTTGAAACCGCCGGCTGAAGGCTGCGGCCACGAAGTCCGCCTGCGCGGACTGGGTTCACGATAGGCCGGGGCCGGCTGCTGGCACCCTGGTTGACCAACCCTAGTCCCATCAGAGACTTCGTGGCCGCAGACCATGTAACGCTGAATTGATTCGGCGCAAGAACTCGGCAGCACCGCGCCTCTCTCCAAGCGCCGAGCAGTAACGCACCCCTATCCCCTGTCCTCTATCGTCTAATCCTCTATCCCCTCCATCACCTCGGTGCACAGCAGGTCATCCAGCGTCTCGCGGCGGCGAGTCAGGCGGGCGTGGCCGCCGCGCACGAAGACGACGGCAGGGCGCAGGGCGAGGTTGTAGTTGGAGGCCATTGCCAGGCAGTAGGCGCCCGCCGCCGGCACGGCGAGGAGGTCGCCGGGCGCGAGCGGCGGCAGGGCGATGTCGCGAATGAGGACGTCGCCCGATTCGCAGTACTTGCCGGCGATGGTGACGCGCGCCAGCGGTTCGCCGCGCGCATCGCGATTGACGAGGGCGGCGGTGTAGGCCGCGCCGTAGAGCGCGGGCCGGATATTGTCGGCCATGCCGCCGTCCACGCTGACGTACCGGCGCACGCCGGGGATGTCTTTGACCGCGCCGACGGTGTAGAGCGCGACGCCGGCCGGGCCGACGATCGAGCGCCCCGGCTCGACGGTGAGGTGGGGCGCGGGCAGCGCGTGTGCGGCGGTCTCCTGGCGCACGGCGTCGGCGATCGTGCGGGCGAGGTCGTCCAAGGCAGCTTCCTCGGCTTCTTCCGCTTCGGTGTAGGGAATCGCCAGCCCGCCGCCGGGACTCAATTCTGTCGGCACGAAGCCATATCGGTCGCGCATCTGGGCGGCGAAGCGGTAGAGCGCGGCGATCGTCTCGCGGTAGGGCGCGAGTTCGAAAATCTGCGAGCCGACATGGGCATGGTAGCCGCGCAGGTCGAGCGTGGGTGTGGCGAGCGCCTGGGCCACCGCGCGCTCGGCCTGGTCGTCGAGCGTGGGCAGGCCGAACTTGGAGTCAATCACCCCGGTCTGGCGATATTCGTGCGTGTGCGCTTCGACGCCGGGATTGAGGCGCAGCAGGATGGGCACGCGCCGGCCCAGTGCCGCGCCGAGCGCGCCGAGGCGCTCCAGTTCGAGCAGGTTGTCTACGACGATGCGGCCAATGTCGTGCGTGACCGCCAGGCGCAGTTCGTCGGGACTCTTATTGTTGCCGTGAAAGGTAATGCGCGCGGCGGGGAAGCCATAGCGCAGAGCCAGGGCCAATTCGCCGCCGGAGACGACGTCGAGCCAGAGGTCTTCGTCGCGCAGCACGGCCAGGAGCGCGGGACTGAGATAGGCTTTGGCGGCGTAGACGACGGTCGTCGCCGGATAGGCGGCGGCGAAGGCCGCGCGGTAGCGGCGACAGCGGTCGCGCAGGGTGGCTTCGTCGTAGATGTACAGCGGTGTGCCGTACTCGCGCGCCAGCGCGGCGAGTTCGACGCCGCCGATTGCCAGAGCGCCGGCGGCGGTACGTTGCGTGGTCAACGGCCAGAGCATGGTGCAATGCGCCCTTTCCGGTACGAGCAGTCCTCTCGTGTAGCAGGGGGATTATACGGCGATTGTGGATTGTGGATTGAGAAGGACTTGCGGCGTCCCAAGATAATGATTAGTTCAACGTAGGGGCCTGGCGGATGGTGGCCCCGGATTGAAATCTGGGCCTGGACGCACTGGCGTGCAGCGAAGTCCGCTCTGCGGACTGTGATCCACCGGCATAGGGATACTACCAGCCTATCCACCGACAGTGCGCGGAGCGCACTTCGCCGCACGCCAGTGCGTCCAGGCCCGGATTTCAATCCGGGACCCATCCCGCCAGGCCACTGCCTATTATCAATCCGGGGCCACCTCCTGCTCTACTTTTGTCCAGGGGTTTTGTGAGTTTTGTGGGGTTCTTCCCGGAGATATGGTCTCCCCGCCACCAGCGCCTATGCGGTCATTGGCGCGGCGAACTCGTAGCAGCCCGATTCGACCGCGTAGTAGGTGCGGCCACCGGCGTAGCGCAGCAAGCGTACGCCCTCGGCGTCGCCGGCCGGGTGGCCGCCTTCCGTGACGGCGTCGCCGCTGGCGGCGGGGATGACGACGGTGGCGGTGGTGTTCGCGGGGATGGTGACGCGCAGGGTGAAGCGGCCGTCTGCCAGGGTCCAGTGGCTGGCGATCGGGCCGTGGGGCGATTCGTACTCAGCGCGGGCGTAGGTCAGGTCGCCGCCGGGCTGGGGCTGGATCAGGATACGGGCGTAGCCGGGCGCGGCGGGGTCGGTGTCAATGCCGGCGACCACGCGGTAGAGCCATTCGCCGACCGACCCAAGCGAGTAGTGGTTGAAGGAGTTCATGTTGGGAGTCTGAAAACCTTTCTCAGCCGTCCAGCCGTCCCAGCGTTCCCAGATGGTCGTCGCGCCGTTCTTGATGGAGTAGCCCCAGGACGGAAAGGTCTCGTTGAGCAGCAAGCGATAGGCGACGTCGAGATGGCCGGTCGCCGTCAGGACAGGGCAGAGGTAGCCGACGCCGACGAAGCCGGTGGTCAGGTGCCCGCCGGCGCGCTCGATGTCCGCGACGAGGCGCGCGGCAGCATTGGCGCGCAGGTCGTCCGGCAGCAGGTCCATGTGCAGGGCCAGCAGGTAGGCGGTCTGCGTGTCGCCATGTACTCGGCCATCGGGCGACACGTAGGCCCGGTTGAATGCCGCTTTGACGTGGGCGAAGAGCGCGTCGTAGCGCCGGGCCTCGTCGTCGCGGCCGATGGCGCGGGCCATCTGCGCCATGAGTTTCGCGTCGTAGGCGTAATAGGCGGTCGCCAGCACCTCCTTCGGCGTGTCGGAGTTGATGGAAACCCAGTCGCCGAAATCGTTGCCGCGTCGGGCGGTCCACAGACCGTCGGGGTTCGACCGTTGAAGCAGGTCGAGCCAGCGAGTCATGGCGGCCCAGTGGCGCTCGATGATGCGCGTGTCGCCGTAGCACTGCCAGATCGTCCAGGGGACAATCACACCGGCGTCGGCCCAGGCGGGCGCGCAGTCGTTGAGCGTGACGAGGCGCGGCGCGACATTCGGGAAGCCGCCCGCGCTCGACTGCGCGTCCTCGACGTCCACCAGCCACTTGGTGAAGAAGGCGGCGACGTCCATGTTGGCGCAGGCGGTGCGGACGAAGATTTGCGCGTCGCCGAGCCAGCCGAGGCGCTCGTCGCGCTGCGGGCAGTCGGTCGGGATGCTCAGGAAATTGCCGCGCTGGCCCCAGACGATGTTGTGCTGCAACTGGTTGACCATAGGGTTCGAGCACTCGAACGATCCCGCCAGCGGCGTGTCGGAGGCGATGACGACGCCACTGAGGCCAGTGATGTCCAGCACCGTCGGCTCGCTGGTCACTTCAACGTAGCGGAAGCCGTGGAAAGTGAAGCGCGGCTCAAACACCTCCTCGCCTTCGCCCTTGAGGATGTAGGTGTCGGTGGCGCGGGCCGCGCGCAAATTCTCGGTGTAAAGCGTGCCGTCCGGCTGGAGGATTTCGGCGAAGCGCAGTTGCACGCGCGTGCCGGCCGCGCCGCGCACGCGCAGCCGGACATAGCCGCTCAGGTTCTGCCCCAGGTCGAAGATGGTCACGCCGGGCGCAGGTGTCGTGGTGGCCTGCACCGGCAGTTCCGCGACGACGCGCACCGGCTGGGCGACGTCGGCGACCAAGGCGACCGTATCGCGCGGCTGGGCGCTGACCGGCTTCCAGTCCGCCGCGTCGTAGCCGGGCGTGTCCCAGCCAGGCAGTTCGGCGCGGGCGTCGTAGTATTCGCCCATCAGCAGGTCGGAGTAACGGATGGGGCCGGTCGTGCCGCGCCAGCCGCCGTCGCTGACGATGGTCCGGGTCGTGCCGTCGGCCAGTTCGACGCGCAGTTCGGCCAGCAGCGCGGGTCGCGCGCCGTAGTGCCCGCAGTTATGCCCGAAACCGACGTAGCCGGCGTACCAGCCCGTACCAAGCAGCGCGCCGAGCGCGTTCTCGCCGTCGCGCAGCAGGCCGGTCACGTCGTAGGTCTGGTACTGGATGCGCGCGTCGTAGTCGGTCCACCCCGGCGCCAGCAGCGCGTCGCTCACGCGGTGGCCATTCAGATGGAGTTCGTAAACGCCGCGCGCGGTAGCGTAGAGCCGCGCCCGCCGCACCGGGCCGGCGAGCGTGAACGCCGTCCGCAGGTAAGGGCTGGGCAGCAGCCCGGTCAAGTCTTCCGGCGCGACCTCGCTGGTCGCCGCCGCCTCCGACAAGCCGATCCACTCGCCATGCCAGTCCTCGGCGCGCGGCAGGCCCATTTCCCACCAGGCCGGCGCGCTCCAATCGGACGCCTCGCCGTCACGGTCCCAGACGCGCACCTGCCACCACGCGCGCTGGCCGGCGTCGAGCGGCTGCCAGCCATAGTGAAATCCCAGTGACGGACCAGCGATCCGGCCGCTGTCCCAGATGTCGGGTTGTTCCGCCGCCAGCAATTCGGGGCTGCTGGCGACCCACACCTGGAACGACGTCTGCCGCTGGCCGCGCCGCTCCGCCGCCAGCGTCCAACTGAGGCGCGGCTGCGCGACATCAATGCCGAACGGATTCGTCAGATGCTCGCAGCGCAGGCGTTCCGGACGCAGATCGGTCGCCATGATGCTCCTTTTCTTCCCTCACCCCTTGCCCCCCTCTCCCGCCTTGCAGGCAAGGGGGAACGGCCTGTGAGCTGAATAGTGTTCCCCCTCGCCCGTTATACGGGCGAGGGGGGGCAGGGGGTGAGGGCCGTTACCGCACATACGCCGTCGGGACGCCGCCGTCCACGGTCAGCACGCCGCCGGTGGTCTTGCTGGAGGCGGGTGTCGCGAAGAAGCAAATCGCCTCGGCGATGTCTTCGGGATAGACGTTGACTTTCAGGGTCGTGCGAGCGCGGTAGTGTTCTTCCAGTTGCTCGGGCGCGATGCCGTAGGTGGCGGCGCGCTCGGCCCGCCAGGTGCCACTCCAGATGCTGGAGCCGGCGAGGACGGCGTCCGGCAGGACGGAATTGACCCGGATGCCGGCGGGGCCGCCTTCTTCGGCCAGGCAGCGCGCCAGGTGGAGTTCGGCCGCTTTCGCCGCGCTGTAGGCCGCCGCATTGCGACCGGCCGCCACGGAGTTCTTCGACGCGACGAAGACGAGGTTGCCGCCGATGCCCTGCTCTTTGAAGATACGGAAGGCTTCGCGCGCGACCAGGAAGTAGCCGGTGCTCAGAATCGCCTGGTTGCGCTCCCACATCACCAAACTCGTCTCCTCGATTGGCGCGCTGGAGGCGATGCCGGCATTGTTGACGGCGATGTCCACGCCGCCATAGGCCAGCACCGCGCGGCGGAAGGCGTCCGCCACGGCGACTTCGCTCGTCACGTCGCAGGCGGCGGCCAGCCCGCGCGCGTAGCCATACTCCGTGCATAACTCCACCGCCACTGCTTCCGCACCCTCGGCGTTCAGGTCGGCGATGACGACGTGCGCGCCTTCCAGCGCGAGCCGGTGCGCGGTTGCGCGGCCGATGCCCGACGCCGCGCCGGTGATCAGCGCCACGCGGCCGTGCAGCGCCTTCGGCGCCGGCTTGAGCGAGAGTTTATAGAGTTCCAGCGGCCAGTATTCGACCGCGAAAGCTTCGGCCGGCGTCAGTGAGACGAAGCCGCCGAGCGCCCGCGCGCCGCCCATCACCGCGATGGCGCGGTGGTAGAGTTGCCGCGCGACGTCAGCGCCCTGCGCGTCCGGCCCGGTCGTCACCATCCCCAGGCCGGGGACG
>DASUBC010000196.1:0-3468 GCA_035763465.1 Thermomicrobiales bacterium | reverse complement strand
AAACGCGGTGCTGAGGAAACCCCACTGCCCGACTGCCCGACTGCCCGACTGTATACTTGGCTATGCTATACTTTGTAATGGTTTACCTACTCGCAGAAGATTGTTCGCGTGGCGGACAGCGCGGGTAGGCGAGTGGACAGTGTCTAGTAGAAACGCGAGAAGACTCCTTGACCAGACGACGATCGCGAGGTCGTCCGCAAGACCAGCAGGCCGCGCACGAACCGGCGTGGCAGCGGATCGATCTCCATATTCATACGCCTGGCTCGGTTGATTACCAGGAACCACGAGCCACGTATCTCGACATCCTCCAAAAAGCCGAGGCGCGCGGCCTCGCCATTATTGCCTTCACCGACCATAACAGTGTCGCGGGCTACGCGGCGCTCCGCCGCGACATCGAACATCTGGAGTTCTTGGAGGCGGGCGATCGCCTCCAGCCCGAGGAAGCACGCCGCCTGAGCGAGTACCAGCGCCTGCTCGACCATGTCCTGGTGCTGCCGGGCTTCGAGTTTACCGCGACCTTCGGCTTTCATATCCTCGGCATTTTCCCGCCGGAAACCAGCGTGCGGAAACTTGAGCACGTTCTGCTGGAACTCAACGTCCCGGAGGACAAACTCGATCAAGGCACGAGCGAAGTCGGCGCGACCACCGACGTGCTGCGCTGTTACGAGGTCATCGCCGACGCGGGCGGCCTGGTTATCGGCGCGCACGTCAATTCGACGCACGGCATCGCGATGATCGGTCTGGGGTTCGGCGGGCAAACCAAGATTGCGTATACCCAGGACCCGCACCTGCACGCGCTCGAAGTCACTGATCTCGACAGCACCAGCCGCCGCGCGACCGCGCGCTTCTTCAACGGCTCGAAGCCCGAATACCCGCGCCGGATGCACTGCATCCAAGGCTCCGACGCGCACCGGGTCACGCGCGACCCGCAGCGGCCGGACAAGAACCTCGGCATCGGCGACCGCTGCACCGAGGTTCTATTGCCGGAAGTCAGTTTCGCCGCGCTACAAACGCTCTTCTCGTCCAGCGACTTCGGGCGCACCCGCCCCTATCATCCCACCCACGACCCCTTTGCGTCTATCACCAGCGCGCGGGCCGACGGCGCGACCATCGTGCAGTCGTTCCACGACGCGCCGGGGCCGCCCATCGTGCGCGTGAAGAGCATCCTCAAAGATATTGTCGCCTTCGCCAATACGAATGGCGGCACGGTCTACGTCGGCGCCAGCGCCGACCCGCAGGAACCGATTCATGGTGTCGAAGGGGCGACGGAACTGGCCGAACTGATTCGCGGCGAAGCTGCCCGGCAAATCGCCCCACCACTGACGCCCGATATCGAGAACCTTGCCAGCGACGGCAAGCAAGTGCTGGTCGTCACCGTCTCGCGCGGCGCCGAGACACCCTACGCGCTCGAACCGGGCTATATCTACGTCCGCCAGGAAGGGGAAACGGCGCTGGCGCTGCGCGATGAGATCGTGCAACTCGTGCGCGCCTCGCTCGACCTCGCCGCGTCAGTCGAGCCGGAAGCGGATGGCCTGGCCGCCGCGAGCCAGCGACGCGCCGCGCCTACGCCCCCAGCCGCGCACGCCGCGCAGCAAGAGGCGGTGCGCCAGGCCGAAGTAGCCGAGCAAGAGCGCCAGCAAGAGCGCACGCCCTTGCCGCGCACCGGCGTCGAAATCATCGCCTCAAACGAGCGGAATGGCGTGCTCTACCACACCGTGCGCGACCTGCGAAACCGCCGCGTCGTGCGGAATGTCACCCGCGAATCGGCCCGCCGGCTCTGGCGCTATGCGATCTTGCAGGTGGAAAACCATCCCGTGCGGCCGGAGGATGTCCACTGGGACGAGCGCGACCCGCGTCTCGGTTTCTGGAAAGGGTATCGCCAGCCCGAAGGGATGTGCCGCTACAATCTGGTCTATCGCGAGGCCGCGCGCAACGGCGACGGCGGTGAGCGCCTGCGTGTCTTCTACGGTGTGACCGAGGAAGGCGTTGACGATCGCTGGCGCGCGGTGCTGCCGCCCGAGAGCACCCTGACCGAAGTCTATTACGACGAACCACTGCCGCCCGCCGAAGCGCCGGCCACTCCTTCACCTGCTCCGGTGGCCGCCACGGTGACGGACCTGCCGGCAGAAGTCGCGCTGGATGTCATTTCGGCGCCGGCTGAACCGGCGAGGATGGCAGCGCCAGTTCCGGAGCCGGAGCAGCCTGTCGTGACGCCAGCGACAATACCGGAGATAGCTGCGGCGTCACCAGCGCCCGAGGAGCAGCCAGATCCACCGGCGCAAGCGCCCGCGCGCCGCCGGCGCACAACGCGTAAGACCACCGCAGCCCCGCCCGCGCCTGCTGAAAGCGGCGTGCCGGACCTGCCGCCCGGCACAGCCAGCGACGGCGCCGCCGCCCTGGTCCCACCAGCGCCTGAAGAACAGCCGGCGCCTCCGAAACGACGCCGGGCGGCGCGCCGCCCGGCCAGTGGGGACGCGACTATACCGCCAGCGGAGAATGGCGCAACTGCGCCACATGCCGAGCAGGCGGCCCTGTCCGCGGCGAACCCGGCCACGACCACGCCGCCAGCGCCGGAGGAGCAACCGGACCCGCCACCCAGGGCGCTCGCGCGCCGGCGGCGCGCGCCGCGCCAGGTCGCTGCCCCAGCCCAGCCGGGCGAAAATAGCTAGCGAACGTACGCAAACTGGGCGTGGGCCAGGCAATGTTGTTGCCTGGCCCACCGGTCCCAGACAAGCCCTGTTTGCCATTGACCCGCCCCGGAGATCAGACTATAATGACCGCATAGTAGGGGGACAACGCGACGATGGGGACACGGCAATGAAGATGCATCCTCGGCACGATCCAGCATCGTCCTGAGCACCGCGCGCGATTCTGCGGCGGTGCTCTTTGTTTCCCTGGCTTTACCTCGTGAGGTCGGCTGGCGTTCGCCAGGTTGACGCGCGCCAGTGCAGAACCACCGCCCGGCGGTGGGTGATGGAGGGCGTTGGCACGTCGGGAACGTGGGAACCCGTACGTAGGAGGTAGGCATGAATTCCAGCATTATCGGCAAGATTGAGAAGGCGCGGCGCTATGCCGCCGAGCCGGAGCGCGTCAAGTTCACTTCCCTCGACGCAACCTTCCACGGCGATAACGATGAATACACGATGACGCTCCATGATGGGCAATGGCATTGCACCTGCCATTTCTTCGCCTCGCAAGAATATGGTTCCTGCGCGCACATTATGGCGATGCAGCGCTTGCTGGCGCCGATGCTGTCTGATGAAGCCCGGTACGAACAGGCGGCACGCGGCGCGGCTGTCGCCGCCGTCGGCGACTGAGCCGCACCGCCTGGCCCGCTCGCACAGGACATCCTGACTGACCAGCGCGGCCTCGGCACTACCGAGGCCGCGCTGCTGATTTGTTCGCGCGCCCGGCCAGCAATACAATGGCGGACCCCGGGAGGAGGGTCCGCCTGCGAAAGAAGGAGGG
>DASUBC010000195.1:0-4724 GCA_035763465.1 Thermomicrobiales bacterium | reverse complement strand
TCCAGCACGGTGGCGAAGCGCCGCGCGCGGCCGGGTGCGCGGTAGAGCAACGTGCCCTGCGTATCAGGGTAAGGCTGGCCAGGCGCGATGGCCGCCGTCACCTCGAAGGGCGCGTCGGAGACGGTCCAGAGCCGCAGCGAGGGGCGGCCGTCCACCAGCCAGGTCGCCGCGACCCGGCCCGCTGCCTCGCCAGACCGCCGCGCGGTCAGCATCCGCCAGGGGCCATCCTCCGGCAGCGGCGGCAAACCCAGTTCGGGGGTGGCAGGCGACGCCAGCGCGGGCGTGGCGACCGCCAGGTAGCCGTAGGCGTGATAGACCCAGCCAAATCGCCGCTCAGCCTCGGCGTCGTACTCATCGAGCAGCACAATGAAGGGTGCGTCGAAAAAGACCGTGCGCCGGTAGGTGACGCCGTCGTGCGTCAGCGTGCCGCGCGCCTGGGGCGGCGTGGCAGCGGGCCGCCAGTCGAGCGTCGCCAGACCTTGCAGGTCGGCCTCGTCGGCGAAGAGCGTGTTGTGCGCCAGCGTCGAGCGGTAATAGTGGCCGTGGTCGGGTCGCAGCGCGTACCCCGGCGTGCCGAGGTCGGGCGAGATCAGCCGCCCGGCCGCGTGCAGGAAGACCGACAGGCGATCGGGGTGGTCGTGGCCGAACTCGCGGAAACCCGCGCGGAAAAGCAGCCAAGTCGGCACGGGCGCGGTCGCACGAAAGACACCGATTTGCGCGACCGGCAGCACCGTCGGCCTGTCCGGCACGCCGCCCGGCGCCGGAAGTTTGTCCGGCCCGTAGGCCAGCGCGCTCAGGTCCGCGCGCCGCGCGCCGCTGCCGGCGTAGAGCGCCGCCAGCACAGGCACGAACCGCTCGCGGTCCAGCCGCCCCGCCGCCCACTCGTAGCAGTGGCGGTAGGCCGCCAGCGACCAGGCGCGCGGCGCGCCGAGGTCGCCGAGCACGGGCAGGCGCAACTCCTGATCGGCCAGCGCGACCGGCGCAGCCAGCATCGCGGCAACGCCCTCACGCAACGCCGCCGCTGGCTCACTGCCCGCCAGCACTTCCTCCTCGTACAGCGCGATCAGCGTGCAGAGCGAGTAGAAGTGATAGAAGATCGAGCCTTCGATCCAGAGTCCATCGGGGTCGGCCCCTAACCCCGGCAGGCAGCGCGGCAGTTGCAGCGGCAGTCCCGCCGCGAGACCCTGGTCGCGCCAGTCGGCGCGGTCGCAGGCGCGGCCGGACGCCGCGACCGCGGCCGCCGCGAAGCAGGCCATGTTCGGCGCGCGGGTGCTGCGCTGGTCGGAGGCCAGGAAAGCGAGCAGCGCCGGGACACGGTCCTCGAAGATGTCGTGGATGATGCGCGCGTGGTCGGCGGCGGTGTAGGCGGCGCTGGCGCGCGTCAGGTCGTAGGCGTTCGCAAGCAGCAGCAGGATGCCCGCGTCATAGAGCGGCTGGAAGTAGAGCGCGCCGTCCTTCGGGTTGTGAAACTCATGGTGCGTGAAATACGCGGCAACGCGGCGCATACCTTCCGCCACCCAGGCGGCGTAGCGCTCGTCGCCGGCCACGCCGTAGAGCACGCCGAGACTTCGCATGAGCCGGAAGGTACGCTCGTGCGTCAGCAGCGCCCAGGCCCGCCGCTGCGCCGGCAACTCCTCTCGCGCGCCGGTGGTCGGGTCGAGGTAAGCATCATTCCGGTTCGGTTCATAGAGCAGGTGGGCGGCGGTGCGGCGCGCGTAAAAGTCGTGCCGCCAGCCGCACGGCTCACTGGGCACGAGAGGCGGCACGGCCAGCGCCTGCTCCGCCTCCTCGCGCATCAGTGCGAACGCCTCACGCGCCCAGGGCAGCGCATCCACCTTGCGCCGGATCTCCGCCACGCGCTCCGCGCCGAAGTAGAGCGACGGCCAGGCGTCCTCGATCAGCCAGGCGGCGTCCTCTGGCGAGAGGATGTAGGGCCGCCAGGGCTGCGGGCCGGCCGGCAGGGCCGCGCGCCGGTACGCGGCGAGCTCACCGCCGGCCTGCGCCGTGCTTGCTCTCATTCGGCTACTCGATACCGGCCAGGGCCAGGACATGCCGCATTCGCGCCACCGCCAGGTCCGGATCGGCCAGCAGACCGGCGCGATCCGCCAGGCGGAAGAGTTCGGCCAGGTGGACGACCGACCGCGCGCTCTCCTGCCCGCCCACCATGTGGAAGTGCGCCTGGTGGCCGTTCAGGTAGGCCATGAAGACGACGCCGGTCTTGTAGAAGCGCGTCGGCGCCTTGAAGATGTGGCGGGAGAGCGCGACCGTCGGCGCGAAAATCTCGTCGTAGCGCGCCAGGTCGCCGGCGTCGAGCGCGTGCAGCGCGGCCGACGCGGCCGGCGCGATCGCGTCGAAGATGCCGAGCAGCGCGTCGCTGTAGCCTTGCTCGTCGCCCTTAATCAGCGCGGGGTAATTGAAATCGTCGCCGGTGTACATCCGCACGCCGTCCGGCAGGCGGCGGCGCATCGCGATCTCGCGCTGGTCGTCCAGCAGCGAAATTTTGACGCCGTCAATCTTCGCCGCATTGTCCGCAATGACGCGCAGCGCGCTCTCCATCGCCGCGTCGAGGTCGCCCGCGCCCCAGTAGCCTGCAAGCGCCGGGTCGAACATATCGCCGAGCCAGTGGATGATCACCGGCTGGGCGACCTGCGACAGAATCCGGCTGTAGACGCGCGCGTAGTCGTCCGGCCCCTGCGCGCAGGCGGCGAGCGCGCGGCTCGCCATCAGAATGATCCGCCCACCCTCGCCTTCAACAAAGGCGCACTGCTCTTCGTAGGCCGCGATCACGTCGTCAACCGTGAGGCCCAGGCGCGGCGCCAGGTGGTCCGTCCCCGCGCCGCAGGCGATCCGGTCGGCCGCGCCGACCGCCCGCGCCTCGGCCAGCGCGCGACGAATGACTTCCTGGGTCGTCGTCCAGTCGAGGCCCATGCCGCGCTGCGCCGTATCCATCGCCTCAGCGATCGAGAAGCCCAGCCCCCACAGATGCCGCCGGTAGGCCAGCGTCGCCTCCCAGTCAAGCGTCACATCGAGCCACGGGTCGTTATCGGCAAGCGGGTCGGGCACCACATGCGCCGCCGCGAACGCAAGCCGGGTCCGGGGCGGCGCCGCCTGAGCAGGCAACGCCGACGGCGCGGCCGGCGCATACGCCTCCAGCGTCCCATCTGCGCGCGGCAGCAGCATTTCACGAGTAATGGTCATCGGGGCACCTCCTTGCGGAGTCGGGCAATCGGGCAGTCGGGCAGTCGGGCAGTGGGTTCTCCTCAGCACCATGCCAGCAGACAAGCGTGGTGCTGGCCCAACCTCACTGCCCGACTGCCCGACTGCCCGATTGCCCGACTAACTCCGGCACGTCCACCCAGCGGCGCTCGCGCCACGATTGCAGGCCGAGTTCGGCCAGCTGCACGCCTTTGGCGCCTTCGAGGAAGTCGAAGCGGAAGGGGGTGTCGCAGGCGACGTGGCGCAGGTAGAGTTCCCACTCGGCTTTGAAGGCATTGTCGAAGTCGGTGTTGTCTGGCACTTCTTCCCACTGGGCGAAGAAGTTGTGGGGATTCGGGATGTCCGGGTTCCAGACCGGCTTCGGCGTGTTGACGCGGTGCTGCGTCTTGCAGCCGCGCAGCCCGGCGATCGCGCTGCCGAGCGTGCCGTCTACGTGCAGGACGAAGAGTTCGTCGCGGTAGACGCGCGTGGCCCAGGAGGAGTTGATCTGGACGATCACCTCGCCTTCCGGGCGTTCAATCTCGAAGGTGGAATAGGCCGCGTCGTCGGCGGTCGCCTTGTAGGGGCGACCATTCTCGTCCACGCGCTCGGGGATATGTGTCGCGCCACGGCAGGAGACCGCGCGCACCGGGCCGAAGGTGTTGTCGAGAACGTAGCGCCAGTGGCAGAGCATGTCCATGATGATGCCGCCGCCATCTTCCTCGCGGTAGTTCCACGAGGGACGCTGCGCCTCCTGCCAGCCCCCCTCGAAGACCCAGTAGCCAAACTCGCCGCGCACCGACAGGATGCGGCCGAAGAAGCCGCTATCAATCAGCCGCTTCAGTTTCAGCAGGCCAGGCAGCCAGAGTTTATCCTGCACGACGCCATTCTTGACGCCTGCCTCGCGCGCCAGCCGCGCCAGTTCGAGCGCGGCGGCCAGGCTGGTCGCCAGTGGTTTCTCGCAGTAAATGTGCTTGCCGGCTGCGATCGCCTGGCGCACGGCCTGCTCGCGCCGGTCGGTCGTCTGCGCGTCGAAGTAGACCGTGTCGCCCGGATTGGCGAGCGCGGCGGCGAGGTCGGTGCCCCAGCGGGTGACGCCGTGCGCCTCGGCCAGCGCCCGCACCTTCGCCTCGTTGCGCCCGATCAGGACGGGGTCAGGCATGAGCCGGCTGCCGTCCGGTAAGACGACGCCACCTTCCTCGCGGATAGCGAGAATCGAGCGAACGAGGTGCTGGTTCGTGCCCATCCGGCCGGTCACGCCGTTCATGATGATCCCGATCGTGCGCGTCGTCATTCCGTGCTCCTCGCGGCCTCCGCACTTGCCTTCCGCCCAGGCGGAAGCTCAATGAAAGCGCTTTCCAGGTTATGCTGCTCATCATAGTACGCGTGCGGCGCGCTGTCAATCGGTGAAGAGAGGGCAACGGGAGAACCGCCAAGACGCCAAGAAGTCGCCAAGAACTGAAGTTAATGGAGACCACACCGCGAAGGCTGTTCTTTTTCTGGTAGATACCACGACCACAGGCTCACCG